>DASZZT010000088.1:0-10434 GCA_035543275.1 Luteimonas sp.
GCGTGGTAACCATCGGCGCGACGGCCGGTGATCTGCAGGAACAAGTTGAGCTTGGCCGGCGCCGGCCAAACCGACCAGCCAGACCCGTCGGCCACCGCAGTCACGGCTGGACCGCGCCTTCGGACCAGGCATCGACGATCAACCGGACTTTGGCATCGCCGCGGACGGCGTTGAGCCGGTTCGGCAGCTCGATGTCCAGTCCCGGTTGCGCGGCCCAGTCGCTGTAGTCAATCGTCCAGCCGCCCTGCTCGATCCGCGACAGCCGGCCGTCGGCGGCGAACTGCATTCGCGCCGGGCCGATTGCTTCATCGGCGTGTGCGCCACGCACCCAGGCCGACAGCGCAGCCACCGGGATTTCCCAGCCGGTGGCTTCCTGCAATAGCTGCGTCGCATCGGCGCCTTCGCGTGGACCGCCAGCAAGGCCTTCCAGGCGCGCCGACGCGGTATCACCGGTCAGTCGCCAGCTCTGCCGCGTCACCGGCGCGCTCAGCGCGACTTCGAAGTGGTCGCCGTTTTGCCGCCAATCGATGCGACCGCTGCCACCGTTGCGGCCGTTGGACAGCGCGACGCGACCCTGCAAATTCCAGTCGCCAGCGCTGGAGAGCCTCGCCTCGCGGGTGGCCTGGTGCGCTTCGGGCGTCCCGGCGATAGTCGGAAGCGCCGGCCGTACCGGTTGCGCGACGCAGGCCGTCAGCAACACGGCGCAAGCCGCCATCGCGAGAATGCGCAAGCTCATGCGCCGGTCCTGCTCAGCGCGCGCTGCAGCGAGCGGTTCTCTGGATCGAGCTTGCGGCCTTCGTCGAAGAACTTGCGCGCCTCGTCCTTGTGCCCGCTGACCCACAGCACTTCGCCCAAGTGTGCGGCGATCTCGGGATCCTTCTGTAACGCGAACGCGCGCCGCAACGCGACCAGCGCCTCGTCGTGGCGCCCGAGCCGATACAGCACCCAGCCGTAGCTGTCGATGATCGCGGCGTTGTCGGGTTCGGCGACGCGGGCGCGGTCGATCAGTTCCAGCGCTTCGGGATAGCGCGTGGTGCGATCGGCCAGGGTGTAGCCGAGCGCGTTGAGCGCAGCGACGTTGTCGGGCTCGGCGACCAGCACCTTGCGCAGGTCGGCCTCGGCGCGGGCGATGTCATCACGCCGTTCCCAGCTCAACGAGCGCGCATACAGCAGCGCACCGTCGTCCGGAAACGCCGCCAGGCCGCGCGCGAAGCTGTCGAGCTCGCCGGCCAGATTCTTGTCCTTCTGGCGCAGGTCGGCTTCGAGCAGATAGGCATCGCGGCGCACGTCGTCGTTGGCGGCGGCGTCGGCCTGCAGTTGCCGCAACTCGGCATAGGCCTGGTCGCTCTGCTTGAGTTCATGCAGCACGTTGGCCGCGCGCAGTCGCGCCTGCCAGCGCTGCGGGCCGCCGGGCACGCTGCGATACCACTCCAGCGCCTCGGCATGGCGCTCGAGGAATTCTGCGGTCTGGCCCAGCAGCAGGCGTCGCTGCGGATCGGGCGTCGTCGCCCCCTGCTTCAACTCGTCGTAAAGCTTGCCGAGCGCGGCCTTGTCCTCGGCCTTGGCCAGCAGCGAGGCGCGCAGGCTGTAGCTCTGCTCGTCCTGCGGGCCGCGCGCGAGCGTCGCTGCCGCCATTGCCGGCTGGCCGAGCGCGTCGTACTCGGCCGCGATCGACAGCCGCAGGTCGGCATCGCGATCGGCCTGCGCGGCGATGCCGGCGAGCACCTGCGCCGCCGCATCGGGCTTGCCGGACTCGCGCAACTGGCTGGCGCGCAGCAGCGCCACCCGCGGTTCGCCGGGGAAACGCTTCACGACCTCATCGACGATGCGTTCGGCCAACGCATCCTGGTCCAGGTGCTGGGCCAGGCCGCCGAACGCCAGCCATGCCTGCAGCTGGTCGGGAATGGCATCGGCATCAAGCAGTTCGCCGAGCAATGTCGCCGACAGCTTCGGATCCTTGCTGCCGCTGCCGAGCGCAGCCAGTGCGTAGCGCCAGCCGTCGGCAGCGGTGTCGGTGCCGCGATCGCGCATGAGGGCTTCGAGTTCGCGGCGCGCGGCGCGGCCATCGTTGCGATGCAGCGACAGCGTTGCCTCGGCCGCGCGCATTGCCAGTGACCGCGGCGCGCGCTGGCGCCAGAGTTTGAGCGCATCACCGGCACCGGCGTCGTCATTGGCAAGCAAGGCGATGCGAGTCGCGCGCTCGGCGAGACCGGCATCGCCGTCGGCGGCGCGGGCCGCGTCGAAGTACCAATGCGCGGCCTCGTCCAGCCGCCCTGCCTGCAGGGCGAATTCGCCCGCCAGGGTCGCGGTCACGGCATCGTCGCTGCGCGTGGCGGTCTCGGCCGCAGACAACGGCGCAGCGGTGGCTGCGGCGAGGCCGATCAGGCCCGCGAACAGGAGCGCTACTGGCAGCAAAGGGGATTTGGCAGGCATCGGACACGGCCGGGCCGTAAAATGACGGCCTTCTATGCTCCAAAGCTTATCGCAAGCGCATGAACCGGTGACCGCTGCATCGTGACCAACCTCATCGTTATCGGCCTCAACCACCAGACCGCGCCGGTCAGCCTGCGCGAACGGGTGGCGTTTGCCGACCACATGCTGCCTGCGGCGCTGGCGGCGTTGCGCGCGCTGCCTTCGGTGCGTGAGGTCGCGCTGCTGTCCACCTGCAATCGCACCGAGCTGTATGCGGTCGCCGACGACCAGGGCCGCGAACTCGGTCACTGGCTCGCCAGCCATCCCGCCGATGGTGGCGACCTGCATGCCTATCTTTATCGGCACCAGGACGCCGATGCGGTACGGCACCTGTTCCGGGTCGCCACCGGCCTGGATTCGCTGGTGCTGGGCGAGCCGCAGATCCTCGGCCAGGTCAAGCAGGCGTGGAGCGCGGCGCGCGGCGCCGGGACACTTGGCGGCCAGCTCGACCGCCTGTTCCAGCACGCTTTCGTCACCGCCAAGCGCGCCCGCACCGATACCCGCATCGGCGCCAATCCTGTCTCGGTGGCCTCGGCGGCGGTGCGGCTGGCGCAGGAATCGTTCGCACGCCTTGCGGATTCCGCGGTGCTGCTGATCGGCGCCGGCGAAACCATCGAGCTGGTCGCACGCCATCTGGCGCAGGCGCAGGTCAAGCGTCTGCTGATCGCCAACCGAACCTTCGCGCACGCGCAGGAACTGGCCCACCGCCACGGTGGCATCGCACTGCCACTGGGCGAACTCGAGCGCCATCTGTCCGAGGTCGACATCGTGTTCTCGGCCACGGCCAGCCGCGAGCCGGTGGTGCAGCGCGCGCAGGTCGCCGCCGCACTGTCGCGACGCAAGCACCGGCCGATGCTGCTGCTCGACCTCGCCGTGCCGCGCGACATCGCCGCCGACGTCGCCACGCTCAAGGACGTGTTCCTGTACACCGTCGACGACCTCGAACGCGCGGTCGAGGACAATCGCCGCAGCCGCCGCGAAGCCGCCGACGATGCCGAGGCGATCGTGGAGATGCAGGTGGCGCGCTATGTCGAGAACCACGCCGCCAGCACCCGTACCGCACCGCTCAAGCGCCTGCGCGCGCACGGCGAGCACGCCCGCGCCGAGGTACTGGCGAAGGCGAAACAGCAACTCGCGGCAGGCCAGGATCCG
This sequence comes from Luteimonas sp., assembly GCA_035543275.1. Taxonomy (GTDB): domain Bacteria; phylum Pseudomonadota; class Gammaproteobacteria; order Xanthomonadales; family Xanthomonadaceae; genus Cognatiluteimonas. The sequence continues at coordinate 3,625 of DASZZT010000088.1, forward strand.
CAGGCCGTGCTCGATTTCCTCGCCCATACCCTGACCAACCGCCTGCTGCATGCGCCCACCGTCGCCTTGCGCCAGGCCGCGCTGGAAGGCGACGCCGAACTCGCACGCGCCACCGACAAGCTGTTCCCTGCGACCGGGCCGATCGATGCGGGCGACAACGACGCATGATCCCCAGCCTGCGCCGCAAACTCGAAGCACTGGTCGAACGGCGCGAGGAACTCGAACGCCTGCTCGCCGATCCCGGCGTGATCAACGACGCCGCGCGCTTCCGCAATTTTTCGCGCGAGTTCGCGCAGCTGGAGCCGTTGGCGATCGCGCTCGCCAACGAAGCGCGTGCCAAGGCCGATCTCACTGCGGCGGAGGCCATGCGCGGCGACTCGGAAATGCGCGAACTCGCCGAAGAGGAGATCGCATCGGCCAACGCGCGGCTCGAGCAACTCGACAACGAGTTGCTCGCGCACCTGCTGCCGAAGGACGCGCGCGACGAAAGCGACATCTATCTGGAAGTGCGGGCTGGTACCGGCGGCGACGAGGCCGCGATCTTCGCCGGCGACCTGTTCCGCATGTACGCGCGCTTCGCCGAGCGCCAGGGCTGGAAGGTCGAGGTCGAATCGGCGAGCGTCGGCGAGCACGGCGGCTACAAGGAAGTGATCGCGCGGATCGAAGGCCGCGGCGCGTATTCGAAGCTCAAGTTCGAATCCGGCACCCATCGCGTGCAGCGCGTGCCCGAAACCGAATCGCAGGGTCGCATCCACACCTCGGCGGCAACGGTGGCAATCATCCCGGTCGAGGCCGAAGGCGAGCCGATCGAGATCAATGCCGCCGACCTGCGCGTGGACACGTTCCGCTCCTCCGGAGCCGGTGGCCAGCATGTCAACAAGACGGATTCTGCGATCCGCATCACCCACCTTGCGTCGGGTGTCGTCGTCGAAAGCCAGACCGAGCGCAGCCAGCACGCCAACCGCGACAAGGCGATGAAGCGGCTCAAGGCGATGCTGCTGGACGCGCAGACCGCCAAGGCCGCTGCAGCGCAAGCCGAAACCCGCAAACTGCAGGTCGGCAGCGGCGATCGCAGCCAGCGCATCCGCACCTACAGCTATCCACAAGGCCGCATCACCGACCACCGCGTCGACGGCCTCACGTTGTACGACCTGCCGAACGTGCTCGAAGGCAACCTCGATGCGCTGGTCGAGCGCCTGACCAGCGAGCATCAGGCGGACGAGCTGGCACGATTGACGCAGCACTCATGAATATTTCGATCCGCCGCGTCGGGCTCGCCGACATCGATGCGCTGGCGCCGCTGTTCGACGCGTACCGACGCTTCTATGCGCAACCCGGTGACTTGGCGCGTGCGCGCGAGTTCCTGTGCGAGCGACTGCAACGCGGCGAGTCGGTGATCCTCATCGCCGAGCGCGACCGCGTCGCGGCCGGCTTCACCCAGCTCTATCCGATGTTCTCCTCGGTGCGCACCGCGCGGATCTGGATCCTCAACGACCTGTTCGTCGCCGAGGATGCCCGTCGCGGCGGCGTGGCGCGCGCACTGCTCGACGCTGCCGCGCAGTTCGCGCGCGAGGACGGCGCGGCACGGATCATCCTCGAAACCGGGCGCGACAACGCGGCGGCCCAAGCGTTGTACCGCGCTGCCGGCTGGAGCGAGGACGACAGCCAGTGGTATTCGCTGCCGCTGGCATGAGGGTTGCGGCGAGGCATGCGGCGGGTTGAAACCCGCCCTACACTGCGCGCCATGAGCACCGAACGCGATTTCATCCCGTTACAGCTGTGCGTGCTGACCGTCTCGGATTCACGCACGCTGGCCGAGGACAGTTCCGGCGATTACCTCGTCGCCGCACTCACCAACGCCGGCCATCATCTGGTCGAACGTGCCCTGCTGCCGGACGACCGCTACCAGCTGCGCGCGCTCGTCTCGCGCTGGATCGCCGACGCCGCGGTCGACGGCGTGCTGGTCACCGGCGGCACCGGCTTCACCGGCCGTGACTCGACGCCGGAAGCGCTGTTGCCGCTGCTCGACAAGACCATGCCGGGATTCGGCGAACTGTTCCGCGCGATCTCATTCGAGGAGATCGGCACTTCATCACTGCAATCGCGCGCGTTTGCCGGGCTCGCCAACGCGACGTTCGTGTTCGCGTTGCCGGGGTCGACCTCGGCGTGCCGCACAGCGTGGGAAAAAATCCTGCGTTTCCAGCTCGATGCGCGCACCAGGCCGTGCAACCTCGCCACGCTGAAACCGCGGTTGAAGGAGTGAGACAGTGACGAAGCTCAAACGCAAGGACTACGAAAAACAGCTCGAGCCGCTGCAGGAACAACTCGCGGCGATGGCGCGCTGGCTGCAGCATAGCGGTCGGCGCATCGTGGTGCTGTTCGAAGGCCGCGATACCGCCGGCAAGGGCGGCGCGATCGACGCCATCCGCGAGCATCTCAATCCGCGCCAATGCCGCGTCACCGCGTTGCCGAAACCCGACGAGCGCGAAACCACGCAATGGTACTTCCAGCGCTACGTGCCGCAGCTGCCGGCGGCGGGCGAGATCGTGCTGTTCGACCGCAGCTGGTATAACCGCGCCGGCGTCGAGCAGGTGATGGGCTTCGCCAAGCCGGCGCAGGTCAAGACCTTCCTGCAGCAGGCGCCTGCGTTCGAGAAGTTGCTGGTCGACGACGGCATCCTGCTGTTCAAGTACTGGCTGGGCTGCGACCAGGCGCAACAGGAGCAGCGTTTCGCCGAACGCCTCGACGACCCGCTCAAGCGCTGGAAGCTGTCACCGATCGATGTCGCCGCGCGCAAGCACTACGCCGCCTACTCCCGCGCCCGCGAGGCGATGCTCAAGGCAACGCATACCGCACACGCGCCGTGGACGCTGGTCGATTTCAACGACCAGAAGCGCGGCCGGCTGACACTGATCCGCGATCTGCTCGAGCGGCTGCCTGATACCCGCGTACCGGACGCGACGCCGGATTTCCCGTCGTTGTCCGGCAAGCCGCAGAAGGAACGCTATGGGGTGCTGAAGCCGATCGCGACTTATGACGAGTGAGCGTGTGTCGGCTTTCGGCCAAAAGCTGACATTCAAAGCACCTGACGTTTCGCATCACCCCTATCGAGAACGCACTTCCCAGGCCGCCGTGCTATTTCTCGAAACCCGTTGACTGCCAACCTTGTCGAGACACCAGCATCGCGCACTCATGGCGCCTTGTCGATGAGCTTCTGGAAGCGCGGATCGGTGCGCAGCGGATCCCAGACCGGATCGAGCTTCAGCAGGGCCGGTGATATGACCGAGCCGGCGGGCATCGCGAGCAGTTTCTGCAGCAGATCGAGCGTCTGATCGTTTTGGCCCACCCGCACATAGAGCTGCGCGAGCCAGGCGAGATAACCCGGGCCGCTGAGCGCATCCCGGCTTACCGGCATCAAGCTCGTGGCCTTGCGCCCTTCGCGCAGGGCGTCGTCAGTGAGCCCCAGCCCGGCAGCGGCGAAGCTCAAGGCCAGATGCAGGTCTGCATCGTCGGGGCGTTGGATCAGGGCCGCGCGCATCTGCGCCTGAACGGCTGCGTAGGAATCCTTGGCCTTGGCGCTGTCGCCGGCGGCCGCGTAGGCCCAGCCGAGATAGAGCCGTCTCGGCAATACCACGTTGGTGGTATCAATCCAGTCGGCAGCGGCATCCGCCTCCGCCGTCTTCACCGCTGCCGCGTAATCCCGCGACCACCAGTCGAGTTGGAAAAAAGAGCTGGCATTCTCCGTATAGGCGTCGCTACCGGGAACCAGCGCGGTCAGCGCGGCACGCATCGGAGCAAGATCGCCTTTCCAGTACGCCGTATTCAGCGCGCGCGTGACCAGTTCGTTGGCAGGGTATGCGGTCACGGCCGCGGCTCGCGCGAACGCTTGATCCGCCTCCGCATAGCGGCGCAAGCTGGAATAGGTAAAGCCGAGTTGATCGAGGGACGCGGCATTGCGCGGATCGAGCACCGCGGCCTGCTGGAAACCGGCAATCGCCCGGTCCCACTGCCCCTGACGCCGCACGATGGCCGCAAGTGCGAGTTCAACATCGGCGCTGTTGGGGAGCGTCTTGCGGGCGAGCTGGAGCTGCTGCAGCGCCTGCGCGTAGTCACGATGGCCCCAGTAGTGGTACGCCGCGAGCGCATAGTGGCCCTCGCCCAGATCCGGTTGCAGGGTCAGCGCTTGCTCGGCCGCCGCCTTGGCGGCGGCCAGCCGCGCCTCGGTGCGGTCCGGCGCGAAGAAATACATTTGTATGTGCGCCTGCGCCAGCGCGGCCGCGGCGAGCGCGAAGTTCGGGTCCTTGGCCAGCGCCTGCTGATACAGCGCAATCGCCGGCGGCAGTTCCTTGGCAACGAAATTGTTCTGATCGTAGGCGCGATTGGCGTGGGCGCCGGCGCGCAGGTACAGATCGTAGGCTTCGGGATTCCGGGTCGGCACGTCGGCGACGCGTGCGGCTTCCTCGGGCAGCAGCTGCGCCTTCAGCGCGTCGGCGACCTTCTCCGCCACATCGCGCTGGACCCCGAAGATATCCTTGAGATCGCGATCGTAACTCTCCGCCCACAGATGAGCGTCGGTGCGCGCATCGATCAACTGCACGTTGATATGCACCTGGTCGCCCGCCTTCTGCACGCTGCCTTCCAGCACCGTCGCCACGCCTAACTGCTGGCCAACCGTTTTCAGGTCTTCCGGATGACTGCTGTATTTCGCCGTCGAGGTGCGCGAGATCACCTTGAGGTCGCGGATGCCGGCCAGACGCGTGAGAATCTCGTCCTGCATGCCGCTGGCGAAGTAGGCGTTGTCCTTGTCCGCGCTCAGGTTCTCGAACGGCAGCACGGCGATAGATTTGTCGATTACCGGAGATGCGTCCTGGCGCAGCACGAACGTGTTGGCCAGCAACAGCACCACCGCGAGACTCAAAACGGCGATGATCCAGCGATCGAGCTTCTTGCCGGTCTGGCGTGTGAGCGACTCGGCCGGATCGACCTCACTTTCGCGCTTCAGCCCCCCCGGCGTGAACTCATAGAACCACGCGAAGGTCAGCGCGAAGGGAAAGCCGATCACCGCGGCGACCACGATCCAGCGCACCACCCAGTGCGGCACGTCGAAGAACGGAAAGACCTGGGTCGCCACCTGCACCAGCAGCCACGCGCTCGCCGCGTAGAACGCGCCCGCGCGCAGCACGTTGCGGCGCTTGAGTTCGGCGAAGAACGATGGCACTCCACTCATTGCCTGGCCTCGACCTGCGGCTTGGGCGTTATCGCCGCCTCGCCATCCGCAACCAGTTTCTGAAAGCGCGGATCGCTGCGCAGCGGATCCCAGACCGGATCCAGCTTCGCCCACTGCACCAGCTTGCGTTGGCGCAGGCGCTGCAAGATCTCAGCCATCGGTGGCCGCCCCGTTCGGGCAACGCGGCCCCGGAACAGGCGACAGCCGACTAACGCGTGGCGCGCGGAGCAAACGCTCGAACACTGCCCTCTCCCTCTATAACGAACGACGTGCTGATCCCGGATCGCAACCCGGGTCAACGGTCAAAGGTACTACGGACGGGCATGTCACGAATGCCTGAACGTCCGCTTTGGGCGTTGGATTCAACTTATCGATGCAACACACTAGACCTAAGTACAGGGGAGTGTTGCAAATGAGGCAGAGAACTCGGATCTATTACACCGAGAGCCAGAAGACCCTGATGTGGGAGCGCTGGAGGCAGGGAAACTCGCTCCAGCAGATTGCGCAGCTGTTCGATCGGAACCATTCGTCGATACAAGGCATCTTGGCAGTGACAGGCGGAATTCGGCCGGCAACACGTTGCCGCTCAAGGTTGGCGTTGACGTCGGCCGAGCGGGAAGAGATATCTCGTGCTGTGGTGATGGGAGGTTCGATCCGATCAATAGCCACGCTACTCGGCCGGGCACCATCTACGATTAGCCGAGAGCTTAAGCGCAACGGTGGCCAGGGCTCTTATCGGGCGACTCAAGCTGATCAGGCTGCCTGGGACCAAGCCCGTCGTCCAAAGACTTGTAAGCTCGTTATCAACCGAGCGGCGGCGCAGCTCGTGGCGGAGAAGCTGCAATTACAGTGGTCACCGGAACAAATTGCCGGTTGGCTAAAGCGCACCTATCCAGACGATACGAGCTATCAGGTGTCACACGAGACCATCTATCGCAGCCTCTTCATCCAAGCCCGCGGCGCCCTGAAAAAGGAGCTGCTGGTGCATTTGCGGCGTACACGAGCAATGCGTCGCTCTCGGCACCACACGCAGAAGCAGGACAATCACGGCCGAATTAATGACACGATCTCAATCAGAGAGCGTCCGGCTTCAGTAGAAGACCGGGCGGTACCAGGTCACTGGGAAGGCGATCTGTTGTGTGGCAGCAAGAACAGTCAAATTGCGACGCTCGTCGAGCGCAATACCCGCTACGTGATGTTGGTGAAGGTTGCTGGCAAAGATACCGAGACGGTCATCAATGCGCTGATCAAGAACGCCCGCAAACTACCCCAAGAACTCTACAAATCATTGACCTGGGATCGCGGCAAGGAGATGGCTGACCATCGGCGCTTCTCACTGTCGACCGACATAAAAGTTTACTTCTGCGATCCTCAGAGTCCTTGGCAGCGCGGAACGAACGAAAACACTAACGGGCTCTTAAGGCAATACTTCCCAAAGGGAACGGATATCGCGGACTACTCGCAAGCCAAGCTCAACGCAGTAGCAAGGCAGCTAAACGACCGCCCGAGGAAGACCCTAAACTACGAAACGCCAGCGGAACGCTTTAGCCAATCTGTTGCGTCGACCGATTGAATCCACCGCC
>DASZZT010000089.1:0-10974 GCA_035543275.1 Luteimonas sp.
GGCCGTCAGGCGTTCGGCAACCCAGTCCTCGGCGAATCCCTGCAGCCGCGCATTGCGCAGAAAGCCGCAATGCCCGCCCCAGCGCGCGATCTCCAGCCGCGCGCTGGCAGGCAGGGCGAGCGCGTGGAACGCTTGCACCGGAATCACCGGATCGTCCTGCGCCATCAGGATGTCGACCGGGACCTGCAGCGCCGACAGGCGGTCGCCGGCGATCGAGTAGCCTTCGAAATACGCATCCAGCGTGTCAAAATCGGTATGCCGCTGCACCAGCCATTCGGTCAGCTCACGCATCCCCAGCCGCAGCGTGCGGTCGTCGAAATCGTGTTGCCGCGGGAATAGCGCGCGCTTGCGCAGCAGGGAACTGCGCCACTTGCGCTCGAAATAGCGCAGGTACATGCGCCGGCCGCGTTCCATCTGCGCCATCGTCACCGCCGGGTCGAGTACCGGGCAGACCGCGGCCACGCGCGCCAACTTCAAACCCGCCGCGGGCGCCCGCAACGCCAGCCGCAGCGCGAAGTTGCCGCCGAGCGAATAGCCCGCGGCCACCAGCGGCCGTTGCCCGCCGTCGACCGGCAGGAAGCGCCGCGCGATATCAAGCGCCGCCTGTACCACTTCGTCGATGCGGTTGGAGTGGAACAGCGCTTCGTTGAGGTGGTGGGAGTCTCCATGGTCGCGGAAATTGAGCCGGAACACCTCGAACCCGCGCTGCAACAGCGTGGCCGCGGTCAGGCGCATGTAGCTGGATTCGGTGCTGCCTTCCCAGCCGTGCAGCAGCAGTGCCAAGCCGCGCGACTCGCGTCCGGGCACCGCGCTGTGCAGGCCGTGCAGGCGCACGCCGGTGCCGCCGTCGACGATGTGCGCGGTGGTGATCGCGCCGCTGGCCGCGATCTCGCGCGCGCCGAGGTTGCGACGCATCGGGCTCGACGCCAGCATCGACTGCAGGTGCGCATTGCGCAGCCACCACGGGGGCCGGTAGTCGGCAGCGGTCAGGCTCACGCGCTCGCCATCGCCATCGCCGCGACAATGCGCTCGCGCGCCAGCTCGGCGATGCCGCGCCGACCTTCGGCTGCGCCGGGAGCGATCGGCTCGAGAAAGTGCACTTCGGCCAGCCGCGCCGGCTCACCCAGCAGGCGAAAAAAATTGCCGACGAAATTCTCGCCCGGCTGGAACGCGACCGTGGTTTGCGCGCCGCCACGCACGCCATAGCGCAGCGCCACCGGCTGCACCGGCGCGCCGGCCTCGACCGCGGCCAGGAAGATGCGCGCATGGAACGGCCCGACCTCGTGGCCGTCGCGGGTGCGGCCTTCGGGAAACACCCCGACCGACCGCCCCGCGCGCAGCCGCGCCAGCATCTCATGCAGCACGCCGCCGAGCGACGCGCTGCTGCCGCGCCGGTGGAAGATGGTCTCGCCGCGGGTCGCCATCCAGCCGACCAGCGGCCAGCCGGCAATCTCGTGCTTGGCGACCAACCCCATCGTCCGCTGGCTGTGCAGCGCCACGATGTCGACCCAGCTGACGTGATTGGCAACGAACACGGTCGCTCCCGGCAACGGCGTGCCACGCCGCCGCAGACGGAAGCCGCACACCCGCATCACTCCCGCCGACCAGGCCCGGATCAGGCGATGGTCCAGGCGCTCGCCAGCGACCTGCAGGGCCGCGGTCAGCGGCGTGATCAGCAGCAGCACCAGCGGCAGGTCGATGAGCATGTGCCACAGCAGCAGCGGCACGCGGTAGAGATAGCGCAGCGACCGCGCGAAGCGGTCGGCGCCGGCGTGGGGAGACGGCACAGTCATGCGCGCACGATACCGGATGCGATCCAACGCCCGGCGCGAAGCGCCGGCGTGGGGACTAGCGGACGCTGAACATGCCCGGGCGCCAGGCGCGGACATAGCTCGTCGCGGTGGCGTAACCGCTGCTGCTGCCGTAGCCGGTGCCAAAGTCGCGCTCACGGCGTTGGTGCATGCGCTCGATCAGTTCTTCGCGGCGGGCGTCGAGCCAGTCGGCGCGGCCGACCTTGTCGGCGGCCAGCCCACGCCGCTCGGCCTGGTTCTGGCGGAAATCGCAGAAGTCGTTGTAGGCCGCGAGTTCGTGCTCGAGATCGCGCACGCACAACTCGATCATGACCGCGTCGTCGAGGAAACCGAGCACGGCGATGTTGTCGGGGATCACGTCCTGCGGATTGCAGAAATACACCAGCGCCGACAGCACGCGGTCGCAATCTTCCGGCGGCAACGCCCAAGCCTGGTCGCGCACCATCGCAATCATGTCGTCCAGGTGCAGCAGGCGTTCGAGGATGAAGTCCGGGATCCGCACCTTCTGCGCATCGGCCAGCAGCTTGCCGGCGCAGTCGATGATCTCGGCCGCGCTCTTGCCCTCGGCCGCCTTTTTTGCCGCGATCATCGCAGTATGGAAATGCTCGAGGTCAGCGTCGTTGAGTTCGAAGTTGAGCGAGATCGACATGGGGAATCCAGCGTCGGCGGTGGAGGAAGTCCGTCAGGCTAAGGCTGCGGTCGCCAGCGCGTCAATCCGGGTAATGCGAATGGCGAGCGCGGGACGCTCGGCCGCAGTCCGCCGGATCAGCGCTGGCGGCGTTGTACCACCGCCAGGGTCAGCCGCGAGATGCAGGCCAGGCGGCCACCATCGTCCTCGATCCGGACTTCCCAGACCTGGGTGCTGCGGCCGATATGCAGCGGCCGCGCGGTACCGGTGACCATGCCTGCGCGCACCGCGGCGAGGTGGTTGGCGTTGATCTCGATGCCCACGCACAAGGCGTCCTCGTCGACGCAGAGGTTGCCGGCGCTGCTGCCGAGGGTTTCCGCCAGCAGCACCGAGGCGCCGCCGTGCAGCAGGCCGTAGGGCTGGCGGGTGCGGGCATCGACCGGCATGGTGCCGCGCAGGTAGTCAGGGCCGAGCTCGGTGAACACGATGCCCAGCGGCGTCATCGCGGTGTCCTGCGACAGCGCATTCAACTCGGCCAGCGTGGTCGTGCGTCGGAACAGTCGCGATGGCGAGACGGGCGGCGTGTCCATGCGGCCACGATAGCCGACCCTGCAGCGGGCGGAACGTACGCGTCGGCCGCGGCGGTCAACCGCAGCGGAAGTGCGTCGGGCCATTCCAGCCGTTGACGTAGCGCTTGTCACTGGCATAGCCGCTGCTGCGGCCGTAGCCAACGCCGAAGTCGCGCTCGCGGTAGTCGCGACGGGTGGGTGGTTCCGGGACGCGGATCGCAGGTACCGAGCGGGTCGCAGTGCGGTCGCGGGCGGTGTCGGTGGTGCGCGAAGTGGTCATGGCGGGCTCCTTGAGGGTCGGGTGGAATGGTGTTCTGGTAAACTACAACACCATTTCAACGTTGCCATGGGCCGGAAGTCACCCCGCTGAAGACATGGGTCCGTGCCTACAGGACCGGCGCCAACCCCGCGCCGAAGGCGGTGAATATCCGTGTCAGCAGCGACTTCAGGCCAAGGCTGACCTCCGGAAAATCGCCGACCGGGCGATAGCACGCGCGGAAATCCGGCGCCGTCGGCGGCAACGGCACCGGGCACTGCGGCCCGGGCTGGAACTCGTAGCTGGTGGCATAGCGCACCGGCCACAGGTCGAAGATCGGCAGGCGTTCGGAGATCTTGGCAAGCTGATATTCCAGGCCGGGGAAGATCGGCGAACTGTCGCGGCGCGCGATGGTCCAGGAATTGCCCGGCGCGATGTCGCGGCGAATGCTCTGCGCCAGCGCGTGCGCGAACGCCGGATCGTCGATCACCACTGCGCTCTCGGTGTTGTAGCGGTCGCCGCGCGGGTCGAAGTTGTGGGTGCCGACCACGCCGATGCGCTCATCCACCACCAGCGACTTGGAATGCAGGCCGATGCGCACGCCGGCGCGCTGCAATGGCACCGGTTCGTTGGCGGCGAAGCCGGAGTAGCGCAGCGCGGCGTACTCGCGCTGCAACGGCAGGATGTGCTCGTCCTCGCCGCCGCCGGAGCTGCCGTCAACGCTGCCCGATGGCGTCAGCAGCCCGACCGGGCTGTCATTGCCGGCTGGCTTCGGGGTCAGCGCGCCGGTGGCATCGACATCGACCGGCACGTCTTTCGGAAACGGCTTGAATTCGTGGATCTCGAAACCGAAATCGCGCAGGTAGCGGCGCTTGTACTTGTAGGACAGCGCATAGGTCATGAAGGAATCGGTCGACGCCAGGCTGGCGGTGGAGATGATCACGCGCGGTGGGTCCTGGCGCCGACGCAGCGCGCGGAACATCTGCTGCGCCGGCTCGGACAGCACCAGATAGGGTGTTTGCAGCAGCACTTCGTCGTGGGCCGACTCGATCAGCGCGCGCAGCCCGGTCGATGCCGGCGCCGGCTGTTCGTTGCTGCGCCGGTGCTTCTGCGGCAAGTCGGCGATGAATTCGACCGTGCTGACCGGCAGCGCCGCATCGCTGAGTTTCTCCAGCAGCGCCGGGTCGTCGGCATCGCGCGACATCGCTGCGACCCGCTGCGGCCGCTCGAACGTCGCATGCGCCAGTTCCGGCACGCCTTCGCGCAGCAGCAGCCCGCCGACATCGGCCAGTCGCTCGGCCGGCACGCTGCGGCGGTCGTTCCAGAACGTGTCGAAATTCTCCGCCATCGACCGCACCACCGGGCCGGCCACCAGCACATCGCGGTCGCGGAAGTTGTAGCTGGCATCCCAGTCGTAATAGTCGTCCTGGTAATTGCGCCCGCCGCTGATGCCGACCGCGCCGTCGATCAGCAGCAGCTTGCTGTGCATGCGCTGGTTGAGCTTGCGCCAGCAGCAGGCCGCGGCCAGCAGGTATTGCGGGTAATTGATGCGGGCGCGGCCGAGCACCGGGTTGTAGATGCGGATCGCGAAACCGGTGTGCGCGCCGGCCAGCGCGGCGAGCGTGTCGACGCGCTTGAGCGCCGACAGCTGGTCGACCAGTACCCGCACCTTCACTCCGCGCCGCGCCGCAGTCATCAGCTCGTCCAGCACCAGATGGCCGGCGTCGTCCTCGTCGAAGATGTAGGTCTGCAGTTCGATGCTGGTGGTTGCGCTGCGGATCAGGTTGAGCCGTACCCGCAACGCGTCCTGGCCGTAGTCGAGGATCAGCGCGTAATGCCGCGGCGCCGCCGGCGTGCTTTCGGCGAAGGCGCGCGCGGCCAGCGCATGCAGCGGCGAGGGTTGCGCGCAGGCATCGGCGCGATCGCAATCGATCAGCGACGAGCGCGCCTGGCTGGCGACGAGTTCCGCGCGCGTGCGTTGCGCCGTCGACAGCGTCGCGCAGGCGCCGCAGGCCAGTGCCAGCAGCGGCACCAGCCATGCGCGCAGCCGGTTCACGCGCCGCCTTCCGCGCGCACCCGCACGCGCAAGGTGAAGCGTACCTGGTCGGACAGGGCAAAGCTCCAGCGATCCATGCCGTAATCGCCGCGGTCGATGCTGCCGGTGGCAACCACGTCGCAGTCGCGTGCAGGTTCGGCGCACGTGGCCGGGCTGACTACGAACACCTCATGGCGGCGGATGCCGCGGATGCTGAGGGTGCCGGGCAACGGCCCGCCGCTGTGCAGCAGCGTCGGCGGATAGGCATCGGAGACGAATTCCACCTGCGGGTAATGCGCCGCATCGAAGAAACCGTCGCCGCGGGTGAGGCGGGTGTAGGTGGTATGGCCGACGATCTCCACGTCGCGTGCCGACAGCCGCAGGCGCACTTGATGGCGGCCGTCGTCGGCGCTGGTGACTTCGCCCTGGTACTGCGGAAAGCGGCCTTCCAGCGACTGCCCCCAGCGCGTGGTCAGGGTGAAACCGATCTGCGAGGCGACGGTATCGACCTTTGCCGCCGTCGCCGCGGCGGCGGCGAGCGCTGCGGTCAGCAGCCAGACCAGCACTGCGGGATGGCTCACCACAAACTGATTCACGGCCACCAGAAGGCGGAGAGCCGGGCGCCGCCGGGCTCGATCGCGGCCTCGGCCGGCAGGGTCAGCACTGCAATGCCGCCCGGCGGCATGCCGCGGTGATCGCCGGACTGGCCGCTGTGCATCAGCGCAGCGAGTTGCTCCAGACCCGGGTTGTGGCCGACCAGCAGCAGCCGTTGGGCATCGCGATGGCTGTCTGCCAGCGCCGCCAGCGTGCCGGAGGTGGCCTCGTACATCGCGTCGTCGAGGCGCTGCTCGACGTAGCCGACCACCGACAGCACCGCCTCCAGCGTCTCGCGCGTGCGCCGCGCCGGCGAACACAGCACGCAGTCCGGCACCAGGCCCTGCTCGGCCAGCCAGCGCCCGGCAGCCTCGGCCTCGGCGAGGCCTTCCGGCGACAGCGGCCGATCCAGATCGGCCTGGCCGGTGCTGGTCGGTTCGGCGTGGGCGTGGCGCAGCAGGATCAGTTCACGCATGGCAGGTTCGCGCCTCGGGGCAAGTAATTGCCTCAAGAGTAGCCGAGGCGCAGCGGCGATGGCGTGAGCCGGGGCAGGCCCCCGCGCTTTTCAGGGCAATTTCTCAGGACGATTTCTCAGAGCCGGCTTCTCAGGACCGGCTCTCAGGGGGATTTCTTCAACCAGCGCAGCAGCGGCTGCCAGTCGGCCTGGTGCTCGCGCACTTGCGCGGAGTGGTAGTCGAACAGGCTGCGGCCGAGTCCGACCAGCATCACGTAGGCCTGGCTGTCGCGCAGTTGCGCCACCAGCGGATACGGCCATTGCCGCAGCAACTCGAGCGATTGCTGCGAGGCGTTGGTCCACGGCTTGAGCTTGTTGCCGACCAGGCCGACGCGCAGCTGGCCACGGCGTACGCGCGGATGTTTGGCGATGGTGTTGAGGAACCGCACGCTGCCCTCGATGTCCAGCGCCGAGGGCAGCACCGGCACCACGATCGCATCGGCGCGGTCGAGGAAGCCGTCCAGATCCGCGGCCATCGCCCCGGCCGGCGCGTCGATGATGACCATCTCGGTATCGTCCGGCACCTGCTTGCGCCATCCCTTGCCACTGCCATCGACCGGCAGCACCGCACTGTCGATCCCGGCGCGTCGCTCGGCCCAGCGCGTCGATGAGCCTTGCGGATCGGCGTCGACCAGCACCGTGCGCTGCCCGGCGAGCGCCGCCTGCGCGGCGAGATGGGTGGCGATCGTGGTCTTGCCCACGCCGCCCTTGGAACTGGCCACCAGGATCGTTTTCATTCGCGACTCCGCCGTCAACACGAAGCCCGCAGCCTACACCGGATCGGCACCGCCACCAGCGCCAGCTCCCGGCCGCTGGTCATCGCGATGCGCGTCAGTAACCGGCCGCCTGTCCGTCCTTGCGCGATTCACTGGCGCCGATGTAGCCGCCTTCAGGATTGACCATGATCGCCTGGTAGCCGCCGTAGGGGCCGTCGGCGAAGCGCACCGAATGTCCCTTGCGCATCAGCGCGCGCATGGTCTCGTAGGGGAAGCCGCTCTCGAGGTCGACTTCGCCGCCGTCGCTCATCTGCGCGAATTGCGCTTCGGGTTCGGTCGAACCGTCGTGCTGGATGCGCGGCGCGTCGCCGGCTTCCTGCAGGTTCATGCCGAAGTCGATCAGGTTCATCAGGATCTGCGCGTGGCCCTGTGGCTGCATCGCGCCGCCCATCACCCCGAACGACAACCACGGCTTGCCGCCCTTGGTGACGAATGCGGGAATGATGGTGTGGAACGGACGCTTGCCGGGCGCGAACGCGTTTGGATGCCGCGGTCCTTGAGCAGCGTCCTGCAGCACGAATTGCTGGCCGCGGTCCTGGAAGATGAAGCCCAGTCCCGGCGGCGCCATGCCGCTGCCCATGCCGCGATAGTTGGACTGGATCAGCGACACCATCATGCCGTCGACGTCGGCGGTGGTGAGGTAGATGGTGTCGCCCTCGTCAAGCGTCTTCGGCGTGCCGGGGGCAACCGCGCGCGCGGCCTTGTCCATGTCGATCAGCTTGCGGCGCCCGTCTGCATACGGTTTCGAGATGAGTTCCGCGACCGGCGTCTTGTAGAAATCCGGATCGGCATAGAAGCGCGCGCGATCGGCAAAGGCGAGCTTCTTGGCCTCGACGAACAGGTGCACATGCTCCGGGCTGCCGAAGCCGTACCTTTTCAGGTCGTAGCCTTCGAGCAGGTTCATGATCTGCAGCGCGGCGATGCCCTGTCCATTGGGCGGCAGCTCCCAGAGATCATAGCCGCGATAGTTGGTCGATACCGGGTCGACCCATTCGCCGTGATGCGATGCAAGATCGTCATAGCTGAGAAAACCATCGTTGGCCTTGAAATAGGCATCGATGGTGCGCGCGATGTCACCCTTGTAGAACGCATCACGGCCGCCGTCGGCAATCTTCTGCAGCGTGTTCGCAAGATTTTGACGTGTCCACATCTCGCCGGTGCGCGGACCGCGGCCGTCGCGGGTGAATTGCTCGCTGAAACCGGGATACTTCGACAGCCGCGGCGCCGAGGCCTTCCAGTAATAGGCGATCACTTCGCTCACCGGGAAGCCTTCGCGCGCGTAGCGGATGGTCGGCGCCAGCACATCTTTCATCGGCAGTTTGCCGAACCTGTCGTGCAGCGCGAACCACGCATCGACCGTGCCGGGCACCGTCACCGGCAGCGGACCGTACGGCGGGATCGCGCTCAGTCCGCGCTTCTGGAATTCGGCCAGCGTCAGCGACTTCGGTGAACGTCCGGAGCCGTTGTAGCCGTAGAGCTTGTGTGTCTTGGGATCCCACACGATCGCGAACAGGTCGCCGCCGACGCCGCTACCGGTCGGCTCCATCAAGCCGAGCGCGGCATCCGCTGCGATCGCCGCATCAAGCGCGCTGCCGCCACGTTTCATCACGTCGAGCGCAATCTGCGTCACCAGCGGCTGCGACGTCGCGGCCATTGCATGCGGCGCGTAGACCTCGCTGCGGGTGGCGAACGGCTTGCCGGTGACGCGGTCGGCGGCCACCGCCGGTAGCGCCGATGCGATGCCGAGGATGGCGAACAATGCGATTCGAGGGAACATGGCGCGACTCCGCAACTACGAAACCGCGACCATAGCGCAGGCTGAGTTCGAAGCTGCGCGCCGGCAGCGGAGGGCGGCATAGAGGCCGCTGCTACAATTTGCGGCCCTTTGCCGATCGCCGACGCGCCTGCGGGCCGCACCGCGCCTCGGTTTTCACGTCTGCAGGCCCGCCATGACCAGCACCGCCGAACTCAGCTCGCCGTCGTCGGCGAACACTGCGCTTACCAATTCCGTGCTCGACGCCGATTACACGCTCGACCACAAGTACAGCCGCCAGGCAGGCCGCATCTACCTCTCCGGCGTGCAGGCGCTCGTGCGCCTGCCGCTGATGCAGCGCCTGCGCGACCAAGCCGCGGGCCTGAACACCGCCGGCTTCATTTCCGGCTACCGCGGCAGCCCGCTGGGCGGATTCGACCTGGAACTGTGGCGGGCGAAGAAGCACCTCGAAGCGGCCGGCGTGAAGTTCACCCCGGGCCTCAACGAGGACCTCGGCGCGACCATGGTCTGGGGCACGCAGCAGACCAACCTGTTCCCGGGCGCCAAGGTCGAGGGCGTGTACGGCATGTGGTACGGCAAGGGCCCTGGCGTGGACCGCAGCGGCGACGTGTTCAAGCACGCCAATGCCGCCGGCACCAGCAGGTTCGGTGGCGTGCTGGCGTTGGCCGCCGACGACCACGCCTGCCGCAGCTCGACCCTGCCGCACGGATCGGAAGGCGAATTCACCAGCGCGATGATGCCGATCCTCAACCCGGCCGGCGTGCAGGACATCCTCGACATGGGCCTGCTCGGCTGGGCGATGTCGCGCTACACCGGGCGCTGGGTCGGCTTCAAGACGATCGCCGAAACCGTCGAGTCGTCGGCTTCGGTCGACGCCAATCCGCTCGCGCTCGACATCGTGATCCCGGCCGATTTCGAAATGCCCGAAGGCGGGCTCAACATCCGCTGGCCGGACCCGCCACTGAACCAGGAAATGCGCCTGCACCAGTACGCGGTCAAGGCCGCACAGGCATTCGCGCGCGCCAACCGCATCGACCGCATCGTGATCGATGCGCCGCAGGCGCGACTGGGCATCATCACCACCGGCAAGTCGTATCTCGACGTGTTGCAGGCGCTCGAGTACCTCGGTCTGGACGAACAGGCGTGTTCCGACCTGGGCATCCGCGTCTACAAGGTCGGCATGACCTGGCCGCTGGAACCAGTCGGCCTGCGCGCGTTCGCGGCAGGGCTGCAGGACATCCTCGTGGTCGAGGAGAAGCACGCCTTCATCGAGAGCCAGATGAAGGAGTCGATGTACAACTGGGGCGGCGGCAGCCGTCCGTCGATCGTCGGCAAATACGACGAGAGCGGCGAATGGATCCTGCCGTCGACCGGCGAACTCACCCCGGCGCGCATCGCCGGCGTGATCGCGCGCCGCATCCAGCGTTTCCACGACTCCGAGCAGATGCGCAGCGTGCTGCGCTGGATGGAGGAAAAGGAATCCGAGCTCGCGCTGCCGCGCGCCGCGTTTCCGCGCGTGCCGCACTACTGCTCCGGCTGCCCGCACAACAGCTCGACCGTGGTGCCGGAAGGTTCACGCGCGCTCGGCGGCATCGGCTGCCATTACATGGTCACATGGATGGACCGCAGCACCGACACCTACACCCACATGGGTGGCGAAGGCGTCACCTGGTCGGGCCAGGCGGCGTTCACCGAGACCCAGCACGTGTTCCAGAACCTCGGCGACGGCACCTACTTCCACAGCGGCTCGCTCGCGATCCGCCAGTCGGTCGCGACCGGCGTCAACATCACCTACAAGATCCTCTACAACGACGCGGTCGCGATGACCGGCGGCCAGCCGGTCGACGGCACGCTGTCGGTGCCGCAGATCGCGCAGCAGGTGCGCAGCGAAGGCGTGCAGACGATCGTCGTGCTTTCGGACGACATCGGGAAGTGGTCCGACCCTTCGATCTTCCCCAGCGGCGTCGAGTTCTTCGACCGCAAGGAACTCGACAGCGTGCAGAAACGCCTGCGCGAA
>DASZZT010000090.1:0-28481 GCA_035543275.1 Luteimonas sp.
CGGCCCCCGCGCGATTTCGCGGGAGCCTAGCAGAGCCACCTGCTTTTTGTAGAAGCGCCCCATGGGCGCGATGTGGTTGGCGGATATCGCAACAACAAGAGCATCGCGCCCATGGGGCGCTCCTACAGGAAGGATCAACCCAGTTCGTGCTCGATCGCCCGCCAGCCGATATCGTGGCGATGGAATTCGCCATGCCAGGAGATGCCCGCTACTTCGGCGTAGGCGCGACGCTGCGCGTCGGTCACCGTATCGCCGAGCGCGCACACGCACAGCACGCGACCGCCGGCGGTGACGACATGTTCGCCCTCGACCTTGGTGCCGGCGTGGAACACCTTGGTATCGTCGACATCCGGCGCGTCCCAGGAGTTGATCGTGTCGCCGAGGCGCGGCGAGCCGGGATAATTCTCGGCCGCCATCACCACGCCCAGCGACGGACGCGGATCCCAGCGCGCTTGCACGTCGTGCAGGCGTTCATCGATCGCGGCCTCGACCAGTTCGAGCAGATCCGATTGCAGCCGCAGCATCACCGGCTGCGTTTCCGGATCGCCGAAGCGCACGTTGAACTCGATCACCTTCGGCGCGCCGGCCTTGTCGATCATCAATCCGGCATAGAGGAAACCAGTGAATGGAACGCCGTCAGCGATCATGCCCTGAACAGTCGGATTCACGATTTCGCACATCACCCGTGCATGGACTTCGGGCGTGACCACCGGCGCCGGCGAATACGCACCCATGCCGCCGGTGTTGGGCCCGGTGTCGCCATCGCCGACGCGCTTGTGGTCCTGTGAGGTCGCCATCGGCAGCGCGGTCCGGCCGTCGACCATCGAGATGAAGCTGGCCTCCTCGCCTTCGAGGAATTCCTCGATGACGACACGCGCGCCGGCCGCGCCGAAGGCGTTGCCGGCGAGCATGTCGATGATCGCGGCCTCGGCCTCGACCAGTGTCATCGCCACGATCACGCCCTTGCCCGCGGCCAGACCGTCGGCCTTGATGACAATGGGTGCGCCTTTGCCACGCACGTAGGCGAGCGCTTCGTCGACATTCGTGTGCACGGCGTAATGCGCGGTCGGAATGCCATGCCGAGCGAGGAAATCCTTGGCGAACGCCTTGCTGCCTTCCAGCTGCGCGGCGGCGGCGGTGGGTCCGAAGATGCGGTGGCCGGCAGCGCGAAAGCGATCGACCACGCCTGCGACCAAGGGACCTTCGGGACCGACCACGGTCAGGATCACGCCTTCGCGCTTCACCAGGTCGAGCAGGCCATCGATGTCGGCCGCACTGATCGCGACGTTGCGGCACTTGTCCTCGGTCGCGGTACCGGCGTTGCCGGGTGCGATCAGCACTTCGCTCACACGCGGCGACTGCGCCAGCTTCCACGCCAGCGCGTGCTCGCGACCGCCGGAGCCGATGACGAGGATTTTCATGCGCTGCTCCTTTCGCTCGTCATTCCCGCGAAAGCGGGAATCCATAAATGTAGAAAACTCAATGCCGGAAATGCCGTACGTCCGTAAACACCATCGCCAAGCCATGCTCGTCGGCGGCGGCGATCACCTCGCCATCGCGCATCGAGCCGCCCGGCTGGATCACTGCCCTGATACCCGCTGCAGCGGCGGCATCGATGCCGTCTCGAAACGGGAAGAACGCGTCGCTCGCCATCACCGAACCTGGTACCGCCAGCCCGGCTTCCCCGGCCTTGAGCGTGGCGATCTTCGCGCTGACCACGCGGCTCATCTGCCCGGCGCCGATGCCGATGCTGCGGTGGTCGCGGGCGTAGACGATCGCGTTGGACTTGACGTACTTGGCGATGCGCCAGGCGAACAGCAGGTCATCGAACTCGGCCGGCGTCGGCGCGCGCCTGGTGACGACCTTCAGCTCGGCGCGCGTCACTTCGCGGATGTCGCTGGTCTGCATCAGCAGGCCGGAGCCGACGCGCTTGACGTCGAAATTGTTGCGACCTTCGCCGTGCGGGATCTGCAGCACGCGCACGTTCGCCTTTTTCTTGCAGTAGTCGAGCGCGGCGGGATCGAAATCCGGCGCGATCAGTACCTCGACGAACTGGCGGTCGAGGATGGCCTTCGCGGTCGCCGCATCGAGCGTCTGGTTAAACGCGATGATGCCGCCGAAGGCAGAGGTCGGGTCGGTGGCATACGCCAGCTCATACGCTTCGCCGCAGCCCGCGCCCTCGGCGACGCCGCACGGATTGGCGTGCTTGACGATCACGCAGGCGCAGGCATCGAACTGGCGCACGCATTCCCATGCCGCATCGGCGTCGGCGAGGTTGTTGAAGCTCAGCTCCTTGCCCTGCAGCTGGGTGAACGTGGCCAGCGTGCCCGGCACCGGGTACAGGTCGCGGTAGAACGCGCCGTGCTGATGCGGGTTTTCGCCGTAGCGCAGGTCCATGACCTTGACGAAGTTGCTGTTGGACTGCGCCGGAAACAGCATGCGTACGCCGTCATCGTCGAGCGACGACAGGTAATCGCTGATGCACGCGTCGTATTGCGCAACGCGGTTGAACGCGGCAACCGACAACTTGAATCGCGTCCGCGCCGACAGCGTGCCGTCGTGTGCATCGAGTTCCGCAACGATGCCCGCATACTGCGCCGGATCGGTCGCCACCGCGACGCGCGCGAAGTTCTTCGCCGCCGAGCGCAGCATTGCCGGGCCACCGATGTCGATGTTCTCGATGACGTCTGCCATCGCGCTGTCCGGATTCGCCGAGACCTGCTCGAACGGATACAGGTTCAGCACCAGCAGGTCGATCGGGACGATACCGTGCTGCGTCATCACCGCGTCATCCAGGCCGGCGCGGCCGAGCAAACCACCGTGCACCATCGGGTGCAGCGTCTTGACACGGCCGTCCATCATCTCGGGAAAGCCGGTGACGTCGCTGACGTCGCGCACCGGCAGGCCTGCCTCGCGGATCGCCCTGGCAGTGCCACCGGTGGAGAGCAGTTCGACGTCGTGCGCGGCGAGGGCTTTCGCCAGATCGATCAGGCCGGTCTTGTCGGACACGGACAGCAGCGCACGGCGGACGGGATAGCGGTCGGCGGTCATCGCGGGGACTGGAAAGCGGCGGAGGCGCGGATTATAGCCGCGCGCTGCCGGCCAGCTCTCGATCCTGCAGGGACGTAGCGTGCGCTGTGCGCACGGCCTGATCTTGATCGTGCGCGCAGCACACGCTATGGCTTACGCGATACCGTAATCGCGCAGCTTCTTGCGCAACGTCGCGCGGTGGATGCCGAGCATGATTGCAGCGCGGCTCTGGTTGCCGTCGCAGTGCTGCAGCACCTCGGCGAATAGCGGGATTTCCAGTTCGCGCAACGCAATCTCGTACAGGTCCTGCGTTTCACAACCGTCGAGGTCGCGCAGGTAGCGGCGCACCGAGTTGGCGACATGCTCGCGCAGCGGCGGCCGATTGCTGCTGCGGGGTGCTGGATCGGAGCGGTCGGCGGCGTTCAAGCTGGATCCCCTGGGAAAACTTATCGCGCCTCGCCGGGGTTGCCGGTGGGAGGGGGAGTCTAGCGCGCTGCCGTCGCCGGTGCCAATGCGACGTCAGCGAAAATCGAAGGTGAATGCGACGATGTGTGGTGCCGGTTCCAGAACATCCATTACGATCGTCGCGCTTTGTCCATTGGCCAGCAAACGCTGCGCGGGCGTGGCGCCGAGATAGTCGCGCGGCTCGAACACGCGTGCGCCGGCGGCGCGCCCGTCGAGATCGGACAACGTCAGCAGCAACGCCGGCCAGGGTTGCGGCCAGCGCGCGTCGTTGCGGAAGGTCGCGGTGACGTGCAGCACGCCGGGCACGGTCGGATGCGGGCGCACGTCGCGGTTGAGCAAGGTGAATGCAGTAGGTTCGTGCCACGGCGGCAGCGCGCAACGCAACACGCTGCACAACGACGACAGCGGCGGTCGCCAGCGGGCGTCACGCGCGAGCTCGGCGCGGTCGGCCAGCAGCAATTGCAGTGCCAGCAGCAGCGCCAGTCCGGCGATCGCAATCGAAAACCAAGGCCGGCGCGCGCCGCGCGTTGCGGTCGCCCGCGGCCTGCGCGCGAAGCTGGGTGTGGGTTGTGCGTTGCGGCGCGTGCCTGTGGTTGCTGACGCGGACGTCGTTGGCACGGCTTGCGGTGCAGCTTCGTCCGCCGCAATGCCGGGATCGAGTGCAGCCGGGTCGATTGCCGTATCAGCCGCCTCCGCGGATGCCGCGTCGATGAAGTCGCCGGTCGCGGTGTCTTCCGTCGCAGCGGCGGCCTGCCCCGGGGCAGATTGCGTTGCGACCTCGTCTCCTGCCGGCGCGGGTGGTTGCAGCAGCAGGCCATCGCAACGCGGACAACGCGCGGGTGGTTGGCCACTCGCTGGATCGAGCGCGACCAGGAACTGGCAATGCGGACAGAGGACGAACATATCGGCTATTCAATCACGCTGCGCGACGCTTGCGCGCGTCAAGCCTGGCGCACCCCGTCGATACGGATTCCATCAATACGGATTCCATCGATACGAACCCAGTCGCCTTCCTGCGCGACGGCCAGCGCGTCGAACCATGCGCCATAACGATCAAGCAGGGCGTCCTCCTGCCCGGCGAGGATGCCAGACAGCGCGATACGGCCCCCTGGCGCCACGCGCGCGGCCAGCGTGTCGGCCAGCGCGTCGAGCGCCGAGGCGAGGATGTTGGCGACGACGACTGGATAAGTCGCGACCGGCTCCGCATCGGGTGCGAACACTTCGAGCCGGTCGCCGACAGCGTTGCGGTCCGCGTTGTCGCCGGTGGCGAGCAGCGCCTGCGGATCGTTGTCGACGCCGACCGCATGCGCCGCACCGAGCTTGAGCGCCGCCAGCGCGAGGATGCCGGAGCCACAGCCGAAATCGAGCACGGTCGTGTCGCGCAAGACGCCTTCGTTGGCCAGAGCGTCCAGCCACTGCAGGCACAGCTTTGTTGTCGGATGGGTGCCGGAGCCGAAGGCGAGGCCGGGATCGAGCCGCACGATCGCCGCATCGGGCGTGTTCGCCTCTGCGGGCAGATCATGATTCCACGGCACGATCCAGGTTCGCACGCCGAAGCGCATCGGTGCGTACTGGTCCATCCACGCCCGCTCCCAGTCCTGGTCCTCGACCTTGTGGAACGTCGCCCGCGACCAGTCCAGTGCCGGATCGAAACTTTCCAGCGCCGCCAGCAACCCCAGCGCATCGACATCGATCGGGAACAACGCCAACAGCGCGATCTCGCCCCACAGCGGCGTCTGCCCGACGCCGGGCTCAAGGATCGCGTGTTCGTTCGGGGTACCGACCTCGGCGTCGAGCAGCGTTACCGCCAGCGCGCCGACGTCGTCCAGCGCGTGCTCGTAACGCGGCTGTTCGCTTGCGGGGCAGCGGATGGCAAGTTCGAGGAAGGGCATGTCCCTAGTATTCGTCATTCCCGCTCTTGCTCCCTCCCCTGCTGCGCAAGGGAAGGGCAGAAGCCTCACACGATCGACAACGACTTGTCCTTCCGCTCCGCCAGCCGCTTTTCGAGGTAGTGGATGTTCTGTCCGCCCTGCTGGAAGCCGATGTCGGACAGGATCCGCTGCTGCAGCGCGATGTTGGTCTTGATGCCGTCGATGACCATCTCGCTCAGCGCCACGCGCATGCGCGCGATCGCGGTGTCGCGATCGCAGCCGTGCACGATCAGTTTGCCGATCATCGAGTCGTAATTGGCCGGCACCCGATAGCCTTCGTAGATGTGCGAGTCGACGCGCACGCCGGGGCCGCCGGGGGCGTGGAAATGCTGGATCAGGCCGGGCGAGGGCAGGAACGTATCCGGGTCCTCGGCGTTGATGCGGCATTCGATCGCATGGCCTTCGAGCACGATGTCGCTCTGCTTCAAGGTCAACTTGTGCCCGGCCGCGATCATCAGCTGCTCCCGCAGCAGGTCAATGCCGGTGACCATCTCGGTGACCGGATGCTCGACCTGGATTCGGGTGTTCATCTCGATGAAGTAGAAGCGGTCGTCCTCGTACAGGAACTCGAACGTGCCGGCGCCGCGGTAACCGATGCGGATGCAGGCCTCGACGCAGATCTTGCCGATCTGTGCGCGCTGCTGGGCGGTAATGCCGGGCGCGGGCGCTTCCTCGACCACCTTCTGGTGGCGCCGCTGCATCGAGCAGTCGCGCTCGCCGAGGTGGATCGCGTTGCCCTGGCCGTCGGCCAGCACCTGGATTTCCACATGGCGCGGGTTTTCGAGGAACTTCTCCATGTACACCATGTCATTGCCAAACGCGGCCTTGGCTTCCGACTTGGTGGTGGCGATGGCGGTGGCCAGGTGCGCCTCGGTGTGCACCACGCGCATGCCGCGGCCGCCGCCGCCGCCGGCGGCCTTGACGATCACCGGATAGCCGATCTCCTTGGCGATCCTGATGTTGGTTTCGTTGTCGTCGCCGAGCGCTCCGCCGCTGCCGGGCACGCACGGCACGCCGGCCTCCTTCATCGCGCGGATCGCTTCGACCTTGTCGCCCATCAGGCGGATGGTGTCGGCCCTGGGGCCGATGAAGATGAAGCCGGACTGCTCCACTCGTTCGGCGAAATCCGCGTTCTCGCTGAGGAAGCCGTAGCCGGGATGGATCGCCTGCGCGTCGGTGACTTCGGCCGCGGCGATGATCGAGGCCATGTTGAGGTAGCTCTCGCTCGATGGCGCCGGGCCGATGCAGACCGATTCGTCGGCCATGGCGACGTGCTTGAGGTTGCGGTCGATGGTCGAATGCACCGCGACCGTGCGGATGCCGAGCGCGTGACAGGCGCGCAGGATGCGCAGCGCGATCTCGCCGCGATTGGCGATGACGACCTTGTCGAGCATGGCGCGCGCCTCAGCCGATCACGAACAGCGGCTGGTCGAATTCGACCGGCTGGCCGCTTTCGGCGAGGATCTTGAGCACGGTGCCGGAAACCTCGGCTTCGATCGGATTGAACATCTTCATCGCCTCGATGATGCCCAGCGTGTCGCCGGCCTTGACCGCCTGGCCGACACTGACGAACGACGGCTTGTCCGGTGCCGGCGAGGCATAGAACGTGCCGACCATCGGTGCGCGCACCAGGTCGCCTTCGGGCAGCTCGGACTGCGGCTTGGTGTGGCCGCCGGTGGCGGCCTCGGTCGGTGAGTGCATCGGCATGGCGACCGGCGCGTACTGCATCGGCGCGACCTGCATGGCTGGCGCGGCGGCGACCATCCCCCGCGGCATGCGCGCCAGGCGCACGGATTCCTCGCCTTCCTTGATCTCGATTTCAGCGAGGTTGGATTCCTCGAGCAGGTCGATCAGCTTCTTGATCTTGCGCAGGTCCATGGCGGGCCTCTGGGTCGGGCCTTCCTTTCGGAGGGCGGGAAATTAGTGAATAGAAGCGAGGAATCAGGATTTGGCATCGAGTCGCTGAATCGCCGCGGCCAAGGCGAGTCCGTAACTGAGCGGGCCGAAGCCGGCGACCACGCCGACGGCGAGATCGCTGAAATAGCTGGTGTGACGGAACGGTTCGCGCGCGTGCGGGTTGGACAGATGCACTTCGATGAAGGGAATGGCGACCGCCGCCAGCGCGTCGCGCAGCGCCACCGAGGTATGGGTGAAGGCGGCCGGGTTGAGCAGGATGAAGGCCGTGCCGTCATCGCGCGCGGCGTGCACGCGCTCGATCAGGGCGTGCTCGCTGTTGGATTGCACGCTCTCCAGCGTGTGGCCGGCGGCGGTGGCGCGCGCCTTGATATCGCCGTCGATCTCGGCCAAGGTCGTGGAGCCATAGACCTCCAGCTCGCGGGTGCCGAGCAGATTGAGGTTGGGGCCGTGCAGGAGCAGCAGCTTCGCCATGAGCCGAGGGTGGCATCCAGGGACGCGCAGTCTGCGTGAAGAGTCGGACGCTGTCCAGACGTTGCATGCAAATTCGGCGAAGATCAGCCTGATTCACGCAAGTTAAGCGCTTGTTTGAGTTTCGGCTCTAATGAAGCTGGCTAATCGATTGACCAGCGGTCGATTTCGCCATCGGCGAACGGCCCGATCCGCTGTTTCAGCAGGCGGCCATCGGTCGACACCAGGACGCTGTAAGGCAGCACGCCCTTGGGATTGCCGAGCCGCACGCCGGCATCGGCCGGGCCGGGGGTACCCAGCAGGATCGGGTAGGACACCGGCACCCGTTGCAGGAAAGCGCGCACGGCCGCGGCATCATCCAGCGCAATGCCGACCACTTGCACGCCGTTGGCTGGTTGTTGTGCGGCAAATCGCTGCAGTTCCGGCATCTCCTTGATGCACGGCCCGCACCAGCTGGCCCAGACGTTGATCAGCAGCGGCCGCCCGGCATAGGCGGCGGGCAGGGTGACCGGCTTGCGGTCGAGTCCGGGCAAGACCAGCATCGGCAGCAATTCGCCACGGTGCGCGACCGTCACGCCCGCCGGCGGCTTGGGCGCCGACACCGACAGCGCCGTGTTGAGCACGCGCTGTCCCAGTTCGGTCTGCAGCAGTGGTCCCGGCCCGGTGCCGAGCAAGCTTGCGACCACGCCCAACGCGCCGGCGGCGAGCGCGACCAGCAGCACGGTCCCGGTGCCCGGCTTCATCACGACCCGCGCCGCGCGCGCGCGAGGAATAGCGCGACCTTCTCGTAGCCGACCAGTCGCAGTTCGCGGCGTTCGGCGCCATCGGCGAAAAACAGCGTTGCCGGCGGGCCGATGATGCCGAAACGCTGCATCAGCGCCTGGTCGGTGGCGTCGTTGGCGGTGACGTCGGCCTTGAGCAGCACGAAATCAGCCAGCGTGGCCTGGACCACCGGATCGGCGAAGGTGTACTTCTCCATCTCCTTGCAACTCACGCACCAGTCGGCATAGAAATCGAACAGCAGCGGCTTGCCGGCGGCCTGCGCAGCCTGGATCTCGCGGTCGAGATCAGCCGTCGACTTGATCGTGCGGAAGGCGAGTGCGTGTGCCGCCTGCGCGCCGAACACCCCGGCCAGCGGCTGCAACGGATCGCGGCCGCCGCCAAGCGCACCGAGCAACTCCGCGACACCGACCACGCCGAGCAGCAGCCCGGCGAAGCGCGTCGCCAAGCGCGTGCGGGGGCTGGCCGTGGCCGCCGAAAGCGCCCATGCCGCCGCGGCCAGCGCCAGCAATCCGAACAGTGCCAGCGTCGCCACCGCCGGCAGTATCCGCGACAGCATCCACACCGCGAGCCCGAGGAAGACGAAGCCGAACACCCGCTGCGCCGTCGTCATCCACGGCCCACTGGTCGGCATGCCGCGGCCCGCGGCGGCGCCGAACGCCAGCAGCGGCAGGCCCATGCCCATCGCCAACAGGAACAGCGCCGCGCCGCCGAACACCGGATCGTGGCTCTGGCTGATGTAGAGCACCGCCGCGGCCAGTGGCGGCGCCACGCAGGGGCCGACGATCAGCGCCGACAGTGCACCCATTGCGGCGACGCCGACCAGCGAGCCGCCGCGCTGGCGGTCGCTGAATTCACCGAGCCGCGACCGCAGCGCCATCGGCAACTGCAGTTCGTACAGGCCGAAGCTCGACATTGCCAGCGCGACGAACAACAACGCGAAGGCAACGATGATCCACGGCGTCTGGAACGCCGCCTGCAGGTTGGCGCCGACCAGTCCGGCGACGACGCCGGCGGCGGTGAACACCAGCGCATTGGCGACCACGTACACCAGCGACAGCAGCAGCGCGCGGCGCGTGCCCAGGCGCGTGCCCTGGCCCGCGATCAGGCCCGACAGGATCGGGATCATCGGCAGCACGCAGGGCGTGAACGCCAGCAGCAGGCCGGCGCCGAAGAAGCCAAGCAGCGTCCACCAGCGGCTTTTGCCCGCGAGCGCGGCCGCGAGGCGGCTGTCATCGGCCGCGGCCGCCGAGGCGTCGGTAGTGACAGCGGCGCTCTTTGCAGGAGCGGCTTCAGCCGCGACGTTCTTTGTAGAGCCGAGCTTGCTCGGCTGCTCCTGCCGCGGGCTGCCGAGCAAGCTCGGCTCTACGGGCGATCCCGCAGGTACAGAACCCGCCGGCAACGCCAGCGCCACCGTCCGCGTCATCGGCGGATAGCAGATGCCGTCGGTCTGGCAGCCCTGGAAGGTGGCTGTCAATCGCACGTTGGCTGCGTCCGCACGCGTGCGCCGCAACGGCACCGGCACGTCGATCTGGTTGAAATACACCACGACGTTGCCGAAATGCTCGTCGCGATGCAGCACGCCTTGCGGCCAGCGCGGTTTCTCCAGCGCGATCGACGGTGTTGCATTCCGCTCATCCTGAGCCTGTCGAAGGATGAGCTTCAGCGCGGTCTTGTCGCGATACAGGTAATAGCCCTTGGCCGGGGTGAAGCGCAGCAGCAGCGTGTTGCCGTCGCCCACGATCGCCTCGAAGCCGAAGGCCTGTTCCGGCGGCAATGGCTCGCTGGCCGTGCCGCCGAGCAGCGGCGCACGGCCCTGGCCGCCGAGGGTTCGGCCGAGCGCGGCGAAGCCGGTGTCGGCGGGTGCGTTGGCGAGAGCCGCCGCGGGCAGAGCCACCGTCAGGGTGCGCGTCTGCGGCGGGTAGCACACGCCCAGGTCGGCACAGCCTTGGTATTTCACTTTCAACGTGATTGCATCGACGCCAGTCGCCGCTGCGCCGGTCTGCACTGCGATGAGCTGATGGCGATAGGTCTCGACCTCGCCGAAGAACTCATCGTGATGCTTCTCGCCATGCGGCAGTTGCAGCGGATTGCTCTTGAAGGCGCTGTCGATCGGCTGCACCGCGAACCGCTGCCGATAGAGGTAGTAGCCGTCGGCGATGCGCCAGGTCAGCTCGATGCGATCGCGCGCCGGGGCCCGCGCAGTCAGTGCAAACGCCTCATCGACCGGCAACAGGTCGGCTTCGGATACCGCCAGCGCAGGCGTGACGCCAGCAGCGCACAGCAACAGGAGCGCAGCGAGGCGGCGCAGGCACGACGACATTCGGATCACTCTCCCACGCGGGTCTGCTCTGCGACCCAGTCCAGATAGGCGGTGAGGCCGCCGGCCACTTCGACCGCGACCACTTCCGGCAGTTCCTGCGGATGCAGTTCCGCGATCCGCGCGCACAACGTATCGAGCCGTTCGCGGGCGGTCTTGATCAGCAGCAACGTCTCATCGGCGCGCTCGACCGTGCCCTGCCAGCGATACACCGAGCGCAGCCCCGGAATCACATTGACGCAGGCGGCCAGACGCTCGGCCACCAGGGCATCGGCGATGCGTTGGGCGCTGTCGCTATCGGGACAGGTGCAGAAACAGACGAGGGCGGTCACGAATCGGCAGGAGGCGCTGCGGCGGGCGCCTAGCCTAGCCGAGTTTGCCGATCGCGGCCGCGCCGATGACCTGGCGCGGCTTCGGACCTGAACGCACGCAGAGGCGCGGTGACCTCCGGCACCTGCGCCGCAGCCGGTCATGACGCACATTGCCCGCATGCAATTGCGCCCATGGATTCCGTTCGCACTAGTGATGCTGTTGCTCGTCGGCACCGACGCACAGGCGCGCACCGTGTATCGCTGCGTGCGCGATGGCACAGTCAGCCTGGCGACCGCACCGGAGCCAGGTTCGCGTTGCACTGCGAAGCACTTCGAGGATAACGCCGCGAAAGTGCCGAACCTGTGGGGCAATCTCGGCGTGGTGCAGGGCGTGTTGTACGAGCGCCAGCAGGATGGCCGCACCGTCTACAGCACCCGCAACCTGCCGGGTTCGAGCAAGCTGCTCGGTTTCACCGTGCGCACGCCGCCGGGCTCGCCGGCGCACGCCGGCCTGGGCGAGGTCGGTGCGCCGCAACTCGATCGTTTTGCCACCCAGTTCAAGGCTGCGGCCAAGGCGACCGGTGTCGACGATGCGTGGCTGCGCGCCTTCGCGCATGCCGAGAGTGGCTTCGACGCACAGGCGCGCTCGCCCAAAGGCGCGCAGGGCGTGATGCAACTGATGCCCGAGGTCGCGCGCGAATACGGCGTGCACGATCCGTATTCGGCGGTCGAATCGATCGGCGCCGGCGCACGCCATCTCAAGACGTTGATGCGCCGCTACCGCAATGACCTGACGCTGGTCGCCGCTGCCTACAACGCCGGCATCGGTGCGGTGGCGCACTACGGCGGCGTCCCGCCCTATGCGGAAACGCAGGCTTACGTGGCCAAGGTGCAGGTGCTGCAGGCGCGTTACCGCTCGGCGCTCGATCGCGCCGTGCGCTGAAGCCAAAACGATCATGCGGGCGTCGTCACGGCGCCCGCGTTATTTTTTTCGACTCCAATAGCCATTGCGCGAGCCTCGCCATGCTTCCCAGCCTCAACGTCGACTGTCCGTACTGCGGCGAACCGATCGAACTCATGGTCGATGACTCGGCCGGCGAACAGCGTTATATCGAAGATTGCCAGGTTTGCTGCCGCCCGATCTCCATCAGCGTGTCGTTCGATGACGACGGTGCGCCGCGGGTCGATGTGGCCACCGAGGACGATGCCTGACGTTGCGGGATCAACCGCAGGATTCGTAAACGTTGTGTTGTGTTCAGGCGCGTGAGGGGGTTTGCGGCGGCGTAGCTGCCGCTTCAGGCCAAGTCCGGCGCAGGTTCGCTCTGCGGGGCCTAGACCGATTCGCCACCGCCATGGTTAAACCAATGTTGCGTTAACGATTCAGCAGGCGTTGCGGTTCATGAAGACATCGCCAAGGTGGCGGCGTGCGGCCCAGACCGTGCACTCCGTTCCCGACTCCTGGAGAAACAATTGATGATGACTTCACGCCACTCCCTGTTCCTGGCCACGGCGATCACCGCCGCCCTTGCGGCCCCGCTGGCGTTCGCGCAGAGCGACAATGCCACCCAGGGCTCAGCCAGCGCGCAAGCCGCGACGTCGGCCACACCAGCGACGCCAGCGACTCCCGCGATGCCGCCGACCGATAACGCGGACGCGATGGCAGCTACTCCGGCCACGCCTGCAACGCCCGCCGAGCCTGCTTCCAGCGCGAAGAAGATCAGCTGGTCTGATCTCGACGGCGACAAGGACGGCAAACTGACCAAGACCGAGGCGGGTCCAGTCGACAGCCTGAGCCAGGTGTTCGACCAGGCCGATGCCGACAAGGACGGCGCACTGACGGCGAAAGAATACAAGGCTTGGCTCGCCGCCAACGGCAACGCCCGCGGCGGGCACAGCTGACCCGCGACGGTCGACACGACACGAGGACGAAAAAGGCGGCCCATTGGCCGCCTTTTTCCATGCGCCATCAGACTGTCGCGGTGGACTGACGAAGGCCTGTGCGGAAGGGCTGTGACTGAATCCAGGATTTACCGTTACAAGCGGTCGCCGTCAGGTTAGAAACCGGTTCACCCGCGTCGTCGCATCGTCTACCCATACCCACAATGGTGTGGGCGCGAAGGAGAGCGACATGACGATCCTGATGACCCGCTGGCTTGCTCCTGCCGTACTGGCGGCCGGTCTCGGCTTCGGTGCGATGACCCCGGCTCCGGTGCAGGCACAGGACAGCCTCACCCGCGTCCTGGTCAATATCGCTGACGTGGTCTTCAACAACGGGGCGCCGTACTACCGCGGTGACGCTGGCTACAACGATCGCCTGATCGTCAGCAATGACCGTTATGGCCGCCCGGTCTATTACCGGCAGGTGCCGTACGGCTACAACACGAACAACTACGACCCGCGCAACTACAGTCAGCGCGTCGTCTATGACCAGTACGGGCGCCGCATCTACGATCAGTACGGCCGTCGCATCGATTACGCCAGCCGTTATTACGGCAACGGCTATAGCTCCGGCGCGCCGTATGGCCATGCCTATGGCTACTACCGCAACGGTCCCGGCAGCCGTCAGGTGAAGTGCAACAAGCACGGCAAGTGCAAGGGCGAGCACTACGACGGACGCCACGACCGCGACGACCACGATTGGGGCGATGACCGCGGGCATGACGACGACGATTGATCGCGCAAAACGATCACATGCAGCAACGAACGGCGCCGGACTTCCGGCGCCGTTCATATTTCAGACAACGGCAACAACCCGGCTGCTAAGCTTGACGTGCTCCCCCAATCGTGAGGCTCCCATGTCCAAGCTGACCTCTTCCTGTTTCCTCGCCGCGGCGTTGTCGCTGGCGATGGTGTCCACCCCGGCGCGCGCTGCGGGTCCGATCGATTGCAAGCTCGATTTCAGCATGGTGGGCTGGTCATTGTTCTACAAGACCTCTTCGGGCGAGGGCACGGTGCGTTGCGACAACGGCCAGCGCCTGCCGGTACACCTCAGCGCCAAAGGGGGCGGCCTGACGTTCGGCAAATCGCGGATCGACCATGGCACGGGCGAATTCGCGGGCGTACGAAGTATCCGTGACGTGCTTGGCACCTATGCCACTGCCGAGGCCCATGCCGGCGCCGTGAAATCGAGCAAGGCGCAGGCGATGACCAAGGGCGACGTGTCGCTGGCGCTGGCCGGCACCGGGCAGGGCTGGGATATCGGCGTGGCGTTCGGCAAGTTCGTGATCACGCCGCGCTAGCTGGCGACGCTACGTGCGTGATTTCATCGTGCGCGATTTCATTCGGCGCGGCGCTGCTGCGCCTCTTCCACCATCGGCAGCGGCCGGATGCTCTTCTGGATGTCGCTCTCCAGCCGCTGCGTCGCCCAAGTCAGGGTGAGCGTATAGGCAATGAGCACCACGCCGATGATCCCGGCCACGAGCAGCCAGCGCCTGCGGCGCGGTGGGACGGTTGGTTGGGTGACGGCCATGGCCGGGTCCTTGGTACGCAGAGGCGTGCTGATCTACGGATACAAACGTAGAAGTGACGCCGTCACGGCCGCGTGCAGGGAGTCGCAGGGTTGCGGCACAATCCGGCACATGGCCCGGCTGCGTCCCTGCTTGCTGTTGCTGGCGTTGTCGCTCGCGGGCTGCGGCCGCGGTGCTGCGCCCGCTGCGCCGGCGTTGCCAGCGGATGGCCGGATCGAATGGCAGGGCCTGCTGGCCTGCGCCGATTGCGATGGCATCCAGACCCGCCTGGTGCTGTTGCGCAGCGGAGAACTGCGCAACTACACGCTGACCGAAACCTACCTCGCCGAAGATAATGGCGCGCGCTTTGTCGAAGGCGGCCATTGGCAACGCGACCGCGACCTGCTGCGCCTGCGCGGCGACACCGGCGACACGCGCGTGTTCGCGCTGCTGCCCGATGGCCGGCTGCAGCCGCGCGACAGACATGGGCGCGAATTCCGTCCGCGTGAGGGTGACTTTCTCGCGCCCGTCACGACACCGACTCCACCTTGAACGCTTGACGGTCAACGCGTGTCGCGCGGGTATGCGCTCAAGAATCAATTCAGGTGGGCAGGCGGAAGATGCGCTGTCGACAGAGCGCGCACCGGCGCCGCTCATCATCAACGGAGGATCGCATCATGCATCGCAGCATCAAGACAATCATGTTGGCCGCGGCATTGTCGGCAGCGGCCGGCGGCGTCGCCGCCCAGGATTTCGTGTACGGCTGGAGCCCGCGCAGCGGCGACGTCTGGGTCGACAACCGACTGACCGACATCAACCAGTACGGCTATCGCTATCGCGAACCGTTCATCGGTGAGATGACGCGCTATTACGGCGCACCGCGTGATCTGGTCACCGACCTGCTCGTCACTCGACGCTGGGCCCCGGGCGACGTCTATTACGCCTGCGCCATTGCGCAGGTGATCGGCCAGCCATGCCGCTCGGTCGTCGATCAATGGGATCGCGACCATGGCCAAGGCTGGGGCGTGATCGCCCAGCGCATGGGCATCAAGCCCGGCTCGGCTGAATTCCATCGCCTGAAGCAGGGGTTCGTGCCGACCTACGACCGCTGGGCCAGACCGATCGTGATCGACATTGATCTGCGCATCGATTTTCCCAATCGCGGAAAAGGCCCGAAGGGCACCGCGCTGTTCGGCCATCCGGGCAAGTCCGGCAAGGTGATGACGCATGGCAACTCCGGCAAGGGCAACTCCGGCAAGGGCAGCTCCGGCAAGGGCTACTCCGGCAAGGGCAATTCCGGCAAGAGCAGCTCCGGCAAGGGCAGCTCCGGCAAGGGCAATTCCGGCAAGGGCAGCGGCAAGTCCGGCAAGAGCCAGGGCCACGGCAAGGGTTGAGTAAGCTGCGCGGATGGATCCGCACGGCGACCCTTCCAGGCATGTAACGCATCGCGGCGGCTGTCATTGCCGCCGCGTGCGTTTCGAGGTCGATGCACCGGCCACGCTGGAAGTGCTCGACTGCAACTGCTCGATCTGCCGGATGAGCGGGTTCCTGCACCTGATCGTGCCCGCCGCGCGCTTCCGCCTGCTTTCCGGCGCCGACGCATTGAGCGAATACAGCTTCAACACCGGCGCCGCCAAACACCGCTTCTGCCGTACCTGCGGGATCAAGAGTTTCTACCTGCCGCGCAGCCATCCCGATGGCGTCGACGTCAATGCCCGCTGCCTTGATGCGGGCACGGTCACGTCGCAGTCGGTGACGCCGTTCGATGACGCTGATCGCGAGGCCGCGACCGCGACGATCGCGCACCTGTCCCGCGATTGAGCCGGTGTCCGAAGTGCGCGCCCGTAAATGCAACCGCTGGTTGCACAGCTTCTGATCAAACGCCTGATATAAGAGGACAAGGCCGCAACGCGGACTTGTTCCCCTTGATTGAATAGTTAGGCCTAACTACGGTTCATGTCATCCGCTCATCTTTTCCAGCATGTGATCTATGACCACACTATGCGCGTCCTGCGGGCTGAACAGGATGACCTCGGCATCCCCGCCGACTTTAACCGTGTGGCCGGGTGGCCAGAAGAACAGGTCACCGCTGTTGATCACCTCATATGTGCCGTCTGCATAGGTGACGGTGAGTTCACCCTGCAACAGGTAGCCCCAGTGGGGGGATTGGCACATATCGCCCTTCAGCCCCTGGAGCAGCGGCGAGATATCCGTACCGGCGCCGAGAGAAAAGTACTCACCGCTGATCATGCCGTACCCGGTGGCGTCGCCGAAATTCGTCTTTTGTCGGGCTACGGCACCTGGCGCGTCGATTCTGACTGGTATGTCTTGCTTGGCTATGCGCATCGCACGCTCCTCCGCTGTGGTTGTCGAGGTTGAACAAGCGGCCTAACGCGAGAACCATAACAATGCGGCCAAGCGGAGTATTTTGACGCCTGACGCCTGACGCCTGACGCCTTATGTCTTGGAACTTCCGTAGGCTGGTTGCCGAGAGTGACGCTTGCTTATGCAGGGGAGCAACAACCAAGCTCAGCAGAACATCACCGAAGTTAGATGTGGTGGAGCACAAAGGGCGAAGTCGCAGACTGCGGATCAGCGCGGTATATCCTATGAGACCGTTCTTGCGGTGGCGGTTGACGAATGCGCCTCATGCTTGGTTGCTGCGCAGCCGATTTCATAGCGCCAACGCAGTACCCCTAAGGGCGGAAAGCACCGAAGCTGAGTTCAGATGACCGACAACGCGCACATTGCGGAATCGGCCGAATACGGGCCGCATGGCGCTTGCACGCGCGACGCGGCCTCCGTGCGTCTCTCCGTCGCCCCAATGATGGACTGGACCGACACCCATTGCCGCGTGTTCCATCGTCTACTCGCGCCGCATGCGCGGCTGTACACCGAGATGGTGCACGCCAACGCGGTGATCCATGGCGACCGCTCGAAACTGCTGGCGCTGGATCCGGTCGAGCATCCGGTCGCGTTGCAACTGGGCGGTAGCGAGCCGGCGTTGCTGGCGCAGGCGGCGCGGATCGGAAGCCAGGCCGGCTTCGACGAGATCAATCTCAACTGCGGCTGTCCGTCCGACCGGGTGCAGGCGGGGCGCTTCGGCGCCTGCCTGATGCGCGAGCCGGGTCTGGTAGCCGATGGCGTCGCGGCGATGATCGACGCGTGCCGACTGGAAGCCGGCAACGTGCCGGTCACGGTGAAGTGTCGACTCGGTGTTGATGACGACGAACATTACGAGGTGTTCCGCGCCTTCATCGATCGCGTTGCTGCTGTCGGCTGCCGCATGTTCGTCATCCATGCGCGCAACGCGTTGCTCAAGGGGCTGTCGCCGAAGGAGAACCGCGAGGTGCCGCCGCTGCGTTACGAGTGGGCGTACCAGCTCAAGCGCGAGCGGCCAGAGTTGCAGGTGATCGTCAATGGCGGCATTGCCACGCTGACCGACGCGACTGCGCATCTTGCGCATGTCGACGGCGCGATGCTCGGTCGCGCTGCGTATCACGATCCGTACGAGTTGCATCGCATCGATGTCGCGTGGTTTGGCGGCGAGTTGCGCACGCGTGGCGAACTGCTGCGCGCGCTGCGTCCGCAGGTCGAGGCGTGGCTGGCGCAAGGGATCGCGCTCAAGCACATTACGCGGCACCTGCTTGGCCTATTCGCCGGCGAGCGCGGCGGCCGCGCCTTCCGCCAGGTGCTCAGCGAAGGCGCGCACAAGCCCGGCGCCGACTGGTCGTTGGTTGAGCGCGCGCTGGCGCTCACTGAATCCTTTTCCGAATCGGACTTCCGGGCGCACGCCGCATGATCACCCGCAATACCGCCGCGTTCCTCGATGTCGCCCGCAGTACTACGGCCGATTTCGGTCCCGCTACCGCGCGCGCTGCATTCCTGGTCGCGCCGGACGGCTTCGCCCTGGCCGAGCAGTCGGCCGCGGACAACCGCTACATGGCCGACGCGGCCGCGTTCGACGCTGCGCGCGCGTCCGCGCAGCATCGCGACTTGCAGCGCGCCTTGTCCGAGGTGATCCCGACGATCTGCTTCGCCGGCGATCCGGACACGCCCGATGCGCTGTTCCCCAACAATGTCTTCGCCACCGCCGCTGGCCGTTATGTGGTCGGCCGCATGCGCCATCCTGTGCGCCAGCGTGAAGCGAGCCGCGCCGACATCCGCGGGTTTTTCGGCGGCGTGCTCGACTACGCCGAGATCGACCTGTCGACCCAGCCGCACCCGTGCGAGCTCACCGGCGCGCTGGTGATCGATCGCGCCCGCGGGCTCGGCTTCGCCGGGCTGTCCGAACGCTGCGACGAGGCCGGCGCGCGGCTGATGCACGAGGCGCTGGGCCTGCGTGCAACGCTGCTGTTCGACCTCGGCCCGGGCGAGTACCACACCAACGTGGTGCTGGCGGTGCTGGCCGGTCGTGCCGCGATCATCTGTCCGCAGGGTTTCGCCGATGCGACCGTGGTCGAGACGATCGCGGCGTTGTACGCGCCGCACGCGGCGCTGCTGTCCTCGGCCGAGCATCTGGCCTTTGCCGGCAATGCGATCGCCTTGTCCGCGGATGTCGTCTGGATGAGCGCGCAGGCCGATCGGGCGCTCTCCGAAGGCAGCCGTGCGATCCTGTCCGCGGCCGCCTTCGCCGTGCGTAGCGTCGAGCTTGACGCGATCGAGGCCGGGGGTGGCTCGCTGCGCTGCTGCGTCGGCGAGATCTTCTGACCACGTCGCCTGCGCTGAACCGCGGCCATTGCGCCCGGCAAAAGTTAAGGACGGATTCACCGCAATGTTTCGACAATGCCCTGCACCTTCACACCGCACGCATGCAGGTTCGCCTGTTCGCACCCGGATCGCCCGTCCGTAACAGGATCCACCGATGCCATTGCCGCGCCCGCTCCTGTGGTACCTGCTTGTCGCCCTGCTGGGCGCGGGCAAGACTGTGGTTGCGGCGCCGCCGGCCGGCCAGCGCGTGCCGCAGGCGCAGCGCAACGACGATGCGCTGTCCGACAGCGTGCGCCGGATCGAGCGCTCGACCCGCGGCCAGATACTCAGTGCCGAGCGCGTGCCTTACGATGGCCGCAACGTCAACCGCATCAAGATCGTCGATGATCGGGGCCGCGTCCGTGTCTACATGGACGATCCGCAGTCGCGACCGCCGCCGCAGCCCGAGCCGCCTACACGCGGCAACGACGACTGAATAGGCACCCTTCCCGCTACGGCCGGCGACGGTCGCATGCTTTCCCGGAGTGACCTATGCGTATTCTGCTCGTCGAAGACGAAGCCCCGCTGCGCGAGACCCTGGCCGCGCGCCTGAAGCGTGAAGGTTTCGCGGTGGACGCCGCCCAGGACGGCGAGGAAGGCCTGTACATGGGCCGCGAGGTGCCGTTCGACGTCGGCATCATCGACCTCGGCCTGCCCAAGATGTCAGGCATGGAGCTGGTCAAGGCGCTGCGCGACGAGGGCAAGCATTTCCCGGTGCTGATCCTCACCGCGCGTTCGAGCTGGCAGGACAAGGTCGAAGGCCTCAAGCACGGCGCCGACGATTACCTGGTCAAACCCTTCCATGTCGAGGAACTGCTGGCGCGCCTCAACGCGCTGGTGCGTCGTGCCGCCGGCTGGAGCAAGCCGACCCTGGAATGCGGCCCGGTCGTGCTCGACCTTGCCGCGCAGACGGTCAGCGTCAACGACAGCAATGTCGACCTCACCAGTTACGAGTACAAGGTGCTCGAATACCTGATGATGCACGCCGGTGAACTGGTGTCGAAGGCCGACCTCACCGAGCACATCTACCAGCAGGACTTCGACCGCGACTCGAACGTGCTGGAAGTCTTCATCGGCCGGCTGCGCAAGAAGCTCGATCCCGACGGTGCGCTCAAGCCGATCGAGACGGTGCGCGGCCGCGGCTACCGGTTCGCCATCCCCCGTAGCGGCGAAGAATGACCGCTTGCTGCGCGTCCGCTTGCTGCGCGTCCCAGTGTCCGGAGCGATGCCGGCGCAGTTGATGCAGCCGGCATCGTCGTTTTCCGTGGCAGCCGATGGCGGGACAGTCGATGGCGGGGCATCCGATGGCGGCTGAGCGCGAACCCCTGCTGCGCTGGCGCCCGCGCTCGCTGCAATCGCGGCAGCTGTGGGCGGCCAGCATCGGTCTGGTCGCATTCCTGGCGCTGGCCGGGTTCGCGCTCGATCGCGCCTTCGTCGATGTCGCCGGGCAGGGCCTGCGCGACCGGCTCAAGGCCGACGCCTACGCCTATGCCCGCGACATTGAATTCGCCCGCGACGGCGCGCTGATCGCGCCGGAATCGCCGCCGGACAGCCGCTTCGATCGCCCCGGCAGCGGCCTCTACGCCGAGGTCGAACTGCCGAACGGGCGCTGGTATTCCGGCTCCGCGCAAGGGCCGCGGCTGCCCCAAGGCGAGGTGCTGGCCGGGGCCGAGGAGATGTTCGACGGCCCGTTGCCGATCACCAAGACCAACGGGACCCCGGGCGAGGTCTACCGCTATGGCATCGGCCTGTTCTGGGCACCGGGCGGCGCGCAGTCCGAGTTTCCCTACACGATCTACGTGAT
The DNA here is from genome assembly GCA_035543275.1 of Luteimonas sp. Classification (GTDB taxonomy): domain Bacteria; phylum Pseudomonadota; class Gammaproteobacteria; order Xanthomonadales; family Xanthomonadaceae; genus Cognatiluteimonas. The sequence goes on from DASZZT010000090.1 coordinate 21,222, forward strand.
GGAGGACGCGGGCACGCTGCCGCGGCAGGTACAGGTGTTCCGGCAGGCGTTGTGGGGGTACCTGGGCATCGCCGCGGTGATCCTGCTGTTGCTGCAGTTGCTGATCCTGCGCTGGAGCCTGTGGCCGCTGCGCCGCGTGATCGCCGAACTCAAGCGCGTGCAGCGCGGCCAGCTCGCGCGCATGAGCGAGCAGCATCCGCGCGAACTGGAACCGCTGACCGACAGCATCAACGCCTTGGTCGAAAGCGAGCGCGAGAGTCTCGATCGCCAGCGCAACACCCTGGCTGACCTCGCCCACAGCCTGAAGACGCCGCTGGCGGTGCTGCGCGCGCGTTTGGACAATGTCGCCAGCGAAGGCGAACTGCGCGAGGAGGTCGACACCCAGTTGCGGCGCATGAACGATCTGGTCGGCTACCAACTGGCGCGCGCCGCGTCCGGCGGCCACAAGCTGTTCGCAGCGCCGGTGGCGATCGAACCGCACGCCGAGCAGATCGTGCGCGGATTGGAGAAGATCTACGCGAGCAAAGGCGTGATCTGCGAATTCGAGATCGATCCGGAAGCACCTTTCCATGGCGAGCCGGGTGACCTGCAGGAACTACTCGGCAACCTGCTGGAAAACGCCTTCAAATGGGCGCAGTCACGGGTGCTGCTGACCATCCAGCCCGGCGCCACCGCGCCCAAGCGCCGGCCGGGACTGATGATCGCGGTCGACGACGACGGCCCCGGCATCCCGGCGGAGAAAGTGGCGACGGTGCTGCAGCGTGGCGTGCGCGGCGATGAACGCGTGCAGGGCCACGGCATCGGCCTGGCGATCGTGCAGGACATCGTGCGCGGCTATCGCGGCACGCTCGAAGTGCATGCTTCCGACGAGCTCGGCGGTGCACGGTTCCAGGTGTCGTTGCCGCCCGGGCTGTAGCCGCCCAAAGCGCTACACGGGTACGGCGTCTAGCGGAACATCCCGGGCAGGAAGCTGTGCCAGCGCGGTGCGTGGCTGCCAACGTCATCGCTGCCACCGCGCAGGCTGGCGGGCGCCTTGACCTTGCCGTGGCTGACGGCCGGCGCCACACGCTTGGCCGGCGCAGGGATCGTTTCCGGGCAGGCCTCGCTACCGCCATCGCCGTTGGCGCCATGCATCTGGACATCGCGCGCGATCGCGATCGAACTGGCGCCGCACAGCAGCAGCATGAGCATTGCGTATCGGAGCATGGCGTATCGGAGCATGACGGCGATCCTGGATGGCCCGGTCGGGCTGGATGGCGACAGCGCAGCACTATATAACGAGACGCTGCCGGGCCGCAGAAGGTTGCATGCTGCGATGCAGCACGTCGGCATCCTGCGATCCGGCAGACTCCCGCTGATTCCACACGCCTGCCACGCATGGCCGCATCCGATGAATGAACGTGATCTGCTCGTCCGTCTGATCCAGGCGCCGGCCAGCGGCGCCGAACTGGCGCGGGCGTCCGGGCAGACGCGGGCGGCCTTGTGGAAACGGATCGATGCGCTGCGCAACGCCGGCGTCGCGATTTCCGCCCAGCGCGGCCGTGGCTACGCTTTGCAGCAAACACTGGAGTTGCTCGACGCCGACGCGATCCGCGCTGGCATGCCGGCGCAGCAACGCGACGACATCGCCGCGCTCGAGATCGCCTGGTCGCTGGATTCGACCAACAGCGAGCTGCTGCGGCGCCCGGCCCCGCCGGCGGGGGTCGCGGTATTGCTGGCCGAACGCCAGACCGGCGGTCGCGGCCGTCGCGGCCGCGAGTGGACCTCGCCGCTGGCGGCCAACCTGTACCTGTCGCTGTCACGGATGTTTTCCGGCGGCCTGGCGCGATTGCCGGGATTGAGCCTGGTGGCCGGCGTTGCCACCGCCGAGGCGCTGCATACGCTCGGCTTCGACGCGGTACGGCTGAAGTGGCCGAACGATCTGGTGGTCGCCGACGGCCAAGGCCTGCGCAAGCTCGGTGGGTTGCTGGTCGAAGGCGGCGGCGAGCATGCCGGCCCGGTGCGGGCGGTACTCGGCCTCGGCCTCAACATCGGCATGCCGCCTGCGTTCGCCACTGCGATCGCGCAGCCCTGGGTTGATCTGGCGACGCTCGCGGGCCGTGCGCCGTCGCGAAACCGCGTGGCCGCCACGCTGCTCACGCACTGGTTGCCGGCGCTGGCGCAATTCGATGCGCAGGGGCTTGAACCATTTCTGCCGCGGTACGCACGCCTGGACGCGCTTGCCGGCCGCGAGGTCACGCTGCATGCCGACGCTGGCACGCAGGCCGGCCAGGCGCTTGGCCTGGCCACGGATGGCGCGCTGCGGGTGCGCATCGGCGAGGTCGAGCAGTGCGTCCATTCCGGCGACATCAGCGTGCGCGCGGCATGAGCGACTGGCTGTTCGATCTCGGCAACAGCCGCGTCAAGTGCGCACCCCTGCACAGCGACGGCGCGATTGGAGCGGTGTCCGGCATCGACCATGACGGCGTCGCGTTTGCGCCGGGCTGGGACGCACAACTGCCGGCACGCTTCGACGCGGCTTTCGTCAGCAGCGTCGCCGCGCCGGCGCTCACGCTCGGCCTGCTGGACACGCTGACGCGTCGTTGCGGGCGTATTTCCGTGGTGCGCACGCAAGCGGCGTTCGCTGGCGTGCGCATCGCCTATGCGCAGCCGCAACGCCTCGGCGTCGATCGCTTCCTGGCATTGCTGGCCGCGCAGGCACGCGCGCGACATCCCTGGCTCGTGGTCGGCGTCGGCACGGCGTTGACCATCGACCTGATCGATGGCGACGGCCGTCATCGCGGCGGTCGCATCGCGCCGTCGCCGACGCTGATGCGCGAGGCCCTGCACGCGCGCGCAGCGCAACTGCCGGTGACTGGCGGTGTCTACGACGAGTTCGCAAGCGACACCGCCGATGCGCTCGTCTCTGGCTGCGAAGGTGCGGCGCTCGGATTGATCGGCCGCAGTGTCGAGGCCGCCACCGGCTTGCTGGCGCAGACGCCGCAACTGCTGCTGCATGGCGGCGGCGCGGAGACATTGCTGCCGCAACTCGAGCACATCGTCCACACGCCGGTCATCCACGCGCCGGCGCTGGTGCTGGAAGGTCTCGCGCGCTGGGCACGCGCCTGAGCCGGTACGTGTGCTTTGGAACGACACTTACAATGCACGCATGTTCGCGCGCGCGCTGATCGTCCTGCTACTGGTGCTGAATGGCGGCGTCGCCATCTGGTGGGCAACGCGACCGTCGTCGTTGCCGCCGGTACCGCTGGCGCAGCCGGCCGGCGTGTCGCGGCTGCAGTTATTGCGCGAGGTGCCGCGGCCGCGGCCGCCACCGGCGGTTGCGGCCGTTGTACCCGCACCTGTCGCGACCCCGGCAACACCGGCTGCCGCGACGCACTGCCTCGCCTTCGGTCCGTTCACCGATAGCGCGGCGCTGGGCAACGCACGCACCGCGCTGCAGCCGCAGGTGCTGCAGCTGAAGATACGCCCGGTGCCAGCGTCGTCAGTGCATGGCTGGCGCGTGTGGTTGCCGCCATTGCCCGATCGCGCCGCCGCACAGGCCGCGGCGGCGCGGATCAAGGCCGCCGGTTTCCAGGACTATTACATCGTTGCCGACGGCGACGAGGCCAACAGCATCGCGCTCGGGCGGTATGGAAACGAAGCGGCGGCGCAGGCGCATGCAGCCGCATTGCAGGCGGCGGGGTTCGCGGCGCAGGCACAGGCGCTGGATGCCGTGCCCGCGACGCAATGGATCGAGGTGGCCACGACCGTTGCGTTCGATGCGGAGCGTGCGCGCAAAGCCATCGCTGCGGCACAGGTGCGGCCGCTGGATTGCGCGAGGCTGTTGCATTAGCCGACGACCACATTGGCGACCACAAATGACGCGGTAGAATGCCCGTGCAGCATTCGCATCCGGCACCACCGGCCGGTGCGGCGAGCAACATCGCCGGCATAGCTCAGTTGGTAGAGCAACCGCCTTGTAAGCGGTAGGTCCCCAGTTCAAATCCGGGTGCCGGCACCACTCCAGGAGAGCCGCGACATGCAGCGCACGCCAGCAGGCAGCATGCCTGACAGAAGTCCGTTCCCGCCGGTGTCCTTGCTCGGCGCGCCCACCGATATCGGCGCCGGCGATCGTGGCGCGCGCATGGGGCCGGACGCGCTGCGCATCGCCGGCCTGGCCGAGGCGTTGCTCGGGCGCGGCATCGACGTGATCGATCGCGGCAACCTCGAAGGCCCGCGCAATCCGTGGCAGCCGCCGGTCGACGGCTATCGCCACCTCGATGAAGTGGTGGCCTGGAATCGCGTGGTGATGGACGCGGTCGGCGCGGAGTTGCGCCAGGGTCGCCTGCCGATCCTGCTCGGTGGCGACCACTGCCTCGGCGTGGGATCGATCACTGCCGTCGCCCGCTATTGCCGCGACACCGGCAAGCAACTGCGCGTGTTGTGGCTGGATGCGCATGCCGACTTCAATACCCATGACGTGACGCCGTCTGGCAATGTCCACGGCATGCCGGTCGCCTGCCTGTGCGGGATCGGCCCCGATGCGCTCACGCGCCTGGGCGGTGATGCGCCCGCGATCGTGCCGGCGCAGATCCGCCAGGTCGGCATCCGTTCGGTCGATCCGGGCGAAAAGCAGTTGATCAAGCAATACGGCCTGGACGTCTACGACATGCGTTACATCGATGAGGTCGGGATGAAGCGGGCGATGGAGGAAGCGCTGGAAGGCCTCGACGACGACACCCATCTGCATGTGAGTTTCGACGTGGATTTCCTCGACCCGAGCATCGCGCCCGGCGTCGGCACCACGATCCCGGGCGGGCCGAACTACCGCGAGGCGCAACTGGTGATGGAGATGATCGCCGACAGCGGCCGCCTGGGTTCGCTCGACATCATGGAACTCAATCCGGCGCTGGATTCACGCAATGCCACCGCGCTGCTTGCGGTCGACCTGGTCGAAAGCCTGTTCGGCAAATCGACGCTGATGCGCGATTAGCAAGGCGCCGCTGCGTTTCGATCCGGAGCCCTGCCGCACGCTGAACGCTTCAGTATGTGTGTGTCGGCGGCGATCGCCGTTTTCCACGTGGTTTCACGCCTCGATGCGGTTTCATGGGGCGCGGGCAGTGCATGCGTGCTGTCGCAACACAATTTTGACCGTTAGGTAACACGCGGATTGCGAAGATGTATATCTGGTGTGGCTTCGTCGAAACGGCAAGCCGCATCGGATTCCCTCCCCCAACGAGGAACATCCGCATGAACAAAGACATCATCGCCGGCAAATGGACACAGCTCAAAGGTCAGGCCCAGCAGAAGTGGGGCAAGCTGACCGATGACGTATTCGACGCGCAGAAGGGCGACAGCAAGTATCTCGCCGGCAAGTTGCAGGAACAGTACGGCTGGGATCGTGATCGCGCCGAAAGCGAAGTTCGCGATTTCGAGCGCACGCTGAATTCCTGAGCATCGCGAACTGAACGGAAGAACAAAGGGCCGGCTGATGCCGGCCCTTTGCATGGTGTGCAGGCTGCACAGGGCCGGCTCACCAACCTGGGGGATCGGCGACGAATCCGTTCGGAAAGGCCACCGGCCCTTCCATGCGACCGTGATAAGGCCGCGCCACGATCCCGAGCGCCGCCAGCGTGTCGAGATCGTCGTAGCGCAATTGCGTGACCTGCGCCGGCCTGCGGCTGGCACGCACGAAATCTGTGCGTCCGACCGGCGACCACTCGCGCTCGCCATGTCCGGTACCGATGCTCTGCCGGGCGACGCCGTCGGAGTCGCGGGCGGATGATTCCGAGGCTGGGGGTGCGTTCGCGGCGGCCTTGGACGCGTTTTGTCCGCGTGCGGCATCCGCCAGCGGTGGCGCGGGCATCGGCATCGGGATGTAGCGTCGGCGTTCGCTGAACACCGCGATCCCGATCACGCCGACGTTGTCCGGCCGGCCGGTGCGGGCGGCGTAGGAATCGGGCAGGTCGGTGAACACGAACTGGGCGACGTCGTCGAGTGACTTGCGCCAGCCATTGATCTCGGTGCTCTGCCACGGCGCCAGCACGTAGCCGGTCTGTTCGGGGTTGGCGGTTTGGCCGCTGACGGCGTTGACGCCGTCGACCGACAGCACCACCAGCACGCGCTCGCCACTGGTATTGCTCAGGCGCACAGAGTAGCGATGGCCCGGCACACCGGCGATCCAGGTGTCGCCGCGACCGGCGTATTCGGGCAGCCACTGGCCCGAATCCCGGTCGATCACGGCGATGTCGACGAGCGGACGGGCCGCGGCGGGCATGCAGGCCGTGCCGGCCAGCAGCGCGGCGGACAGCAACACTCTGGACAGGAACCGGGACTGCAACTTCGGTAAGCACAACATGGCGGTCTCCTCGGATGGACGGCGGTGCAAACGCGCCATGTCCGCGGATGGGGTTGGCGCTGCGGGTAAACTGCGCGTCCGCGCTTCCTCGTGCCCGCAATGACCCAGACCCGCGTCCTCACTGGCATCACCACCTCCGGCACGCCGCACCTCGGCAACTACGTCGGCGCGATCCGTCCGGCGATTGCGGCCAGCCGCGCGCCAGGCGTCGAGAGTTTCTATTTCCTCGCCGATTACCACGCGCTGGTGAAGGTGCAGGAGCCGGCACGCGTGCAGCGCTCCACGCTGGAGATCGCGGCGGCGTGGCTGGCCTGCGGGCTGGAGCCGGACAAGGTCTGGTTCTATCGCCAGTCGGATATTCCCGAGACCACCGAGCTCACCTGGCTTCTGACCTGCGTCGCCGGCAAGGGCCTGCTCAACCGCGCGCATGCCTACAAGGCCGCGGTCGATCGTAACCGCAGCGATGGCGAGGACGACGATGCCGGCATCAATGCCGGATTGTTCCTGTATCCGGTGCTGATGGCGGCCGACATCCTGCTGTTCAACGCGCACAAGGTGCCGGTCGGTCGCGACCAGGTGCAGCACATCGAGATGGCACGCGATTTTGCGCAACGCTTCAATCATCTCTACGGCGAGCATTTCACGCTGCCGGAAGCGGTGATCGAGGAACACGTCGCGACCTTGCCTGGCCTCGACGGCCGCAAGATGAGCAAGAGCTATGACAATACGATCGCGCTGTTCGCGCCGCGCGAGACGCTGAAGAAGCTGATCTATTCGATCGTCACTGATTCCAAGGCGCCGGGCGAGGCGAAGGATGCCGATACGTCCAACGTGTTCCAGCTGTATCGGGCGTTCGGGTCCGCCGACGAAACCGCGGCGATGCGCGCGGCGTTCAATGACGGCATCGGCTGGGGCGACGCCAA
>DASZZT010000091.1:0-1755 GCA_035543275.1 Luteimonas sp.
CGAAATAGGCCTGCTCGAAATACTGCAGCGACGGCCCGATCAGGATGCCGCTCTGGTGATGCGGCTGCAGCTGCGTGCCGGGCGCGGCGGTGAAGTCTGGCAACTCCGACAGCGCGACGTTCATGCGGAAAGTGCCGGAGCCGCAGCGGTAGCGATCGATGCGTTCGGCGACGTCGGCGTCGAGGTGTTCGCACGCGATCAGGCGCTGGTACAGCAGCTTCGGGTTGAGGTTGGAGACGATCGTTTTCGCGCGGAGCTCGCGCCCGTCCTGCAACCGGACGCCAACCGCCTTGCCCGCCTCGACCAGCACGCACTCCACGCCGGCATCGGTCTCGACGGCCACGCCGCGCGCCGCGCACTCCTTCGCGATCGCCTGCGTGATCGCGCCCATACCGCCGATCGCGTGGCCCCAGACACCGGATTTGCCGTTGACCTCGCCGAACACGTGGTGCAGCAGCACATACGCGCTGCCCGGTGTGTACGGACTGGCGAAGTTGCCGACCACCGAATCCCAGCCGAGCACGGCCTTGATCGGCGCGGACTCGAAATACGCATCCAGCAGTTCGCCCGCGGACTTGGTGAACAGGTCGAGCAGGTCGCGGCGGCCGCGCATGTCAAGGTGCTTGAGCCGTTTGCCGACGTCATACGAGGCCAGCCAGTCGGCAAGCACGAAGCGGTCGGACACGTTCGGCGGCGTACGCACCATCAATTCGCGCAGCACCTGCACGACGCGATCGAGCATCGCGTAGTAGTCGGGCAGGCGCTCGGCATCGCGCTTGCTCCACTTGGCGACTTCCGCGTGGGTCTGCTCGCCGCCGAGCCGGAACGCGCGGCCGTCGGGCAGCGGCAGGAAGTTCGCGTACGGGCGCTCGACCATGCGCAGGCCGTGCTCGTGCAGGCGCAGGTCGCGGATCACCTTCGGATTGAGCAGGCTGACGGTGTAACTGGCGGTCGAGTTGCGAAAGCCCGGATGGAATTCCTCGGTCACCGCCGCACCGCCGACGATGCCGCGGCGCTCGAGCACGCGAACTTTCAGTCCGGCGCCGGCGAGATAGGCGGCGCAGACCAGTCCGTTGTGGCCACCGCCGATGATGAGGACATCCTGTTCCGGTTTGGTTGCCATGCGCCGCTTCATTCTGGTTGTGAGGAACGTGACTATAAGCGCCGGGCGATGTCGGCAGAAGCCGGTCAACGTGCTGTTCTTCGCGTCGGGTCCCGACGAAGAGTCGCACGGCCTGTACGGCCGCCTGGATGTGTACACCGGTCCATGAAGCGCCGGCAAGAACGAATGGCTGACAAATCGAAAGACCCGCGCAAGCGGGCCTTTCGATGCAACAGATGCAACTGTAAAGCGACTTAGAAATCCATGCCGCCCATGCCACCCATACCACCGCCGCCCTGCATTGCCGGCTCGTCCTTCTTCGGGGCCTCGGCCACCATTGCTTCGGTGGTGATCATCAGGCCGGCGATCGACGCGGCGTTCTGCAGAGCCAGGCGGGTGACCTTGGTCGGATCGAGGATGCCCATCGCGACCATGTCGCCGTATTCACCGGTCTGCGCGTTGTAGCCGTAGTTGCCCTTGCCGGCGACCACATTGTTGAGCACCACCGACGGCTCTTCGCCGGCATTGGTGACGATCTCGCGCAGCGGCGCTTCCATCGCGCGCCTGGCGATCACGATGCCGTGGTTCTGGTCCTCGTTGGCACCCTTGAGATCCTTCAGCGCCGACAGTGCGCGGATCAGCGCGACGCCACC
>DASZZT010000092.1:0-41376 GCA_035543275.1 Luteimonas sp.
GATCTCGCTGATCGTCGATCACGGCCACAGGTTCCGCTTTACGAGAAGGAACGCGCCGCTTGCGAGTGACCAGCAAGCGAGAACCGTAAGCGTTGCAAGTGCCGCCATCCCCTACTCCCCGTAGATCGACACCGGGGAGGACAGAGCCCATCGGGGACCCTGCGACCCTCCCCGATGGCGAAGGTCAGAGTCCACAGTCGGTGGACTTGAACTGAATGTAAACTGGCCGTGAACCTCCTGTCAACACCCGGTGAACTATGGACGTGCAGGCCCTTTTGAATCGCGTCAAAGCCGCTCAGGGAATTGAGACCGATAGCGGCCTAGCCAGTGCGATGGGCGTCACAAAGCAGGCAGTCAGCAACTGGCGGCACGGCACGAAACTGCCCGACGCGGTCGCATGCGCGACGATTGCCGGCCTCACCGGTGAACCGCTTGCCAAGGTCCTGGGGATCGTGGGCGAGGCGCGCGCGATCACCCGCGAGGAAAAGGCAGTCTGGAAAAAACTGGCTAGCGCCGTAGTGGTCGTGCTCGCACTCGGCGCAACTGCCCTACCAATGAGCACTCAGGCCGCGCAGTCGGTGGCGTCTGATGGTGTAGGCATTATGCGAAGTTATAGATCGGGGCTGGGGCCGTGTCAGGCATCCGAATCGGCATAAATTGCCGCACTACCCCGTGATCGCGTGGCGGTTCCGGGAAGCGCGTTTGCAGTGTGGGATGGGCGTCGGGGCCTGCGCCGACCGGCACCAACGCTGGGCTGGTCTGTCAGCCGCCGGACGTCCTGCAGACCAGCACCGCGTTGGTGCCGCCGAATGCGAATGCATTGGACATGGCCACGTGGAGACCGGCCGCGGCTCGTGCGCCTTCGGTCACGTAATCCAGGTCGCACTCCGGATCGGGTGTGCGCAGGTTGATCGTCGGCGGCAGCAAAGCCGTTTCAAGCGCCAGCAAAGTCGCGATCAGTTCGATCGCGCCAGCGGCTCCGAGCAGGTGTCCGTGCATGGACTTGGTTGAGCTGATCGGGACGCGGTAAGCGCGTTCGCCGAACATCTGCTTGATCGCGGCCGTTTCCACCGCGTCGTTGGCGGCCGTGCCGGTTCCGTGGGCATTGATGTAGCCGATCCGGTCTGGCGTCAATTCCGCGGATCGCAACGCAAGTTCCATCGCGCGCGCCTGGCCTTCGACTGTCGGGCGGGTGATGTGGGCAGAATCGGTGCTGAGACCATATCCGATGAGTTCGCCGCGGATGCGCGCGCCGCGACGCTCGGCGCGTTCCCAGTCCTCCAGCACCAGCATCGCGGCGCCCTCCCCCAGCACCATGCCGCTGCGGTCTTTCGCGAAAGGTTTGCAGGAAGCGGCTGGATCGCCCGGGTCTTCCACGGCCAGCGTTTTGAGCGCCTCCCATGCCTTGAGTGTTCCGAAGTTGAGTGGCGCCTCGGTCCCACCGGCGAGCATGATCTGCGCATCGCCCGAGCGAATGCGCCGCCATGCTTCGCCCACGGCCACGGCCGACGACGAACATGCGGTCGAATAAGTCAGGTTGGGCCCGCCGAATCCATGCTCCATGCCGACCCATGAAGCCGCCGCGTTGGCCATCGCCATCAACACGCTGAAAGGCAGCAGGCGGTCGGAGTGCTGTTCGTACAGCGTGCGATATCCATCGTCGGTGGTGTTGCCGCCGCCCATGCCGGTGCCGAGGAAAACCCCGGCGCGCTGACGCTCGTCGTCATCGAGCGCGAGATTGGCATCTGCCATTGCCTGCGCGGCCGCGACCAGCGCGAACTGGCTGACGCGATCGAGCATGCGCAACTTCGGTGGCGGGAAATGCGCGGATCCGTCGAACGCCGCAGGTGCGGCGATGCGGGTTGACAGGCGCTCGACGAAAGGCGCGTCCAGCCTGCGCACGCCGGAGCGGCCGGCCAGCAGGCTGGAGAAAAATTCCGCTTCATTGTTACCCAGCGGCGAAACCACACCCAGACCGGTGACTGCCACTCGCCTCACGCCGACGGCTCTCCCCCGAGAGCGCCATCGTCGCGCTCGGCGATCAGTTGATCGATGTAGGCCGACACGTCGCCCAAAGTCAGAAACTCCTGTGGCGTTTCCGCGGCAGTCACATTGAACCGGTCCTCCAGCGTGAAGATCAGTTCGATCAGCCCCAGCGAATCGATCGCCAGATCCTTGAGCACGGTGTCGGGCGAGAGCGCCTCCGGCGCCAGCGCGTAATCCTTGGCGATGATCTCGCGCAGTCTTTCAAAGGTGCTGGTGCTCATCCTTGCCTCTCAATTTAATGGCAGCGGCCGGCAGTGGCCGGTGGTTCCACTACTTGCCGAACCTTGGCACCCAGTCGGGCGCCTGCAGTCAGGATACCCGGCCACCGGTGGAGCAGCGGCAACACTATGCTGGATGCATCCGGCCGCATCGCCAGGTGAGCGAACACAGCAGCAAGACGGATGCGCGGTGCGAAGCTGCGCCGCCAGCTCGCCGCATAGTCGCGCCCGACTTCGACAATCGCGCGAGCGGTTGGTTCGTCGCCGCACAACTCGTCACCGCGAGCGAGTAGCCGCTCGCACAGCAGCCATGCCGACTGGATCGCCATGCTGATGCCCTCGCCCAGGATCGGGTGCGCCTCGCCTGCAACGTTGCCGATCGCGAACGTGCCGTCGTCGCGCCAGGGCGCGCGGATGCCGGGCTGGATCGGGCCGACGCTCAGCCACAGCGCTTCCAGCTCGGCATTGGCCAGCGTGCGGCGCACACCCAAACAGCTTTCTACGACATGTGCATGTGCGGCCAGTGCGGCCTTGAGCGCCGGGTTGCGCGTACGGCACTCGCGCAGTGTGTCGCGACGGATGCAGAACGCCAGCGTGGTCAGTCCATGATCACCCAGCACCATGCCGCCGTAGCCGCCGGTAAACGCCAACACTGGCAGCAGACCTGGCTCAATGTGAGCGTTGCGAAACGTTGCCTTGAATGCGAACAGATCGGAAGACCGCTGTGGGCGGCGCGAACGTTGTTCGGCGGAGGGATCGGGCTCCCACGAACCGTGTGCGGTGATCAGCAGCGGCGCGCTCAACGTTGCGGTCGCACCGGATTCGACATCCAGCGCATGGCAGACGTGACGCGTACCATCGCGCGTCATGCGCTTGACCGTCCACGGTTGCCAGATGTTGGCGCCCAATGCGGCCGCGCGCTGCAGCAGCAGGGTGTCGAGATGTTCGCGCCCCAGCGCCCTGCCCCACGCATGTTCTGACGCCGCGAATGGCGGCAACTCGGCAGCTAACGCGTGTGCGCCGACGAACAGACCAACGCGACGCAGCTCGGGACCGGCCAGCGCATCGAACGCGGCGCCGACGCCCAGCGCATCGAGCAGCGGCAGGTTGGTGGCTGCGATGCATTCGCCACAGACCTTGCGGCGCGGAAACGTCTGCTTCTCGATCAGCGCGACCGACCAGCCGGCCTGCGCGAGCAGGATCGCCGCGGTCGAACCAGCCGGCCCCGCACCCACGATGATCGCGTCGTAATCGGCATTCATCTGGTTGGTATGCGCACGGCGTGCAATCGATGAGTGAATAGTCCGGCCGCGCTTTCCTGCAGATTCCAAGTGTTCGAGTCCGGCCACTGCGCCGAGAGTTCCTGCGCGCTGAAACCGGCGCGTACGCTTGTCACGGCGTCGTGGCGGGTGACGTCGTTGCATCCAATCACGCCGAGCAAATGGCTGCCCAGCAGTGCGAGCTGCGAGCGTCGCGGCTCGAGACACAGGAATGCGCGCGCGCGATCAGCGATGCCGGTCAGCAGCGCCTGCAATCGCAAGCCGTGAAAATGATGCACGAACAAATTGGCGAGAACGATCGGCGCCGCCTCGACTTGCGGTTGCGCCAGCCAGTCGAACACGTCGGCGTGTATCACTTCCACCCGCCACCCCAGCGCGCGGTAGCCGGCGAGTGTTTCCTTGCCAACCACTGGCTGCAGATCGAGCAAGCCGAGCGTGATCTTTGGCCAATGTCGCGCGCGGCGCCGCGCGAGTCGCAGCAGCAGCGTTCCGTCGCCGGCGCCAAGTTCGACCAGTCGCATCGGGCCTGAACCTGTCAGCATCCTGTCGAGCGAATTGCCGAGCAATGATTGGGTCCCCATCAATCGATTGATGCGGCGCAGATCGGCGCGCGAACGGATCGCGCGCGGATCGTCCGGCGCCAATGTGTCCAGCAATTCTGGTTCGACCACGCGCCGCATACTCATTGCACAAATTTCCTCGGGCTCACTCGACTTCCAGCAGCGCACCGTGGCTGCTGAAACCGGCGCCGAACGAGGCCATCCACCAAAGGCCTCCGGGTGCACGGTCGGCCAACGCTGCCTGCAGCACGAAGTAAACGAAGGCGCTGCTGAGGTTGCCGTATTCGCGCAGTATCGCGGCGCTGTGGTGCAGATCGGTCTCGGACAAACCGAGCCGCTCGCGCAGCGCCGCCAGCACGTCGCGGCCACCTGCATGCCAGATCCAGCCGCTGATGTCCGACTGCTGTAGTCCTTGCGCGGCGAGCACGGTTTTCAACACCTGTTGCGCATGTTCGGCGGCGAGTTTCGGCACCGCGCGGGTCAGAATGTTCCGTAGCAGGCCCTGACGCTGCTCAAAGCGCAGCGCCTCGCGTTCGGCCGGATTGATCAGTGAGGCTGCGGCCTTCCAGGCGATCCGCCGCTTGCCCGGCTGCGGCTGCGTGGCGAGCACGGCCGCGCCTGCGCCGTCGCCGAACAGACAGGCGCTGATCAGCACGCCGGGATCGTTGTCCAGGTACATCGCCGCGCTGCTGACTTCCACGCACACCGACAGCACGCGCGTGCAGCGGCCCGACGCCAGCAGCGCGTCGGCCATGCGCCAGTTCGGCAGGGCGGCGCCGCAGCCCTGCCCGACCAGATCCAGTGCCTGTACGTCCGCGCGCAAACCCAGCGACTCGGCGACGTAACTGGTGAGTCCCGGGCACAGATAGCCGGTGCAGGTACTGATGATCACGCCGTCGATATCGGTGGCGGTGAGGCTGGCATCTGCAAGTGCGTGTTTGGCCGCGCGCGTGGCGAGAGCCGGCGCGTTGGCGGAAAAACGTGCGTGCAGGGTGTCGGGATCGATCGCGAACACATCCTGCAGCGAATGCACCGCGAGCCGGCGCGCCTCGATGCCGTTGTCGCGCAGCAGCACCGTTTCGGTAATCGCTCGCGCGCGGCGATCGAGCCGTTCGAACCACGACGAGGCCTTGAAGGCTTCCCAGCAGTCGGCCTTGGTGTAGCGCTGCTCGGGAGTTGCGGTGCCCAGTCCAACGACGTACATGCAGCTCCTTGGTGTCTGCAAGGGTAGCGCCACCCGCCATCGAACACAGTACAGGGCCGCGCAGTTAAGACGCTGTGTTGTTCTGTGTCGCTCTCGATGCGAGTGCATGGTTAAGATGCACCTCCCGTCAGCACGGTCGCCCCTCATTAACCGCCCGCCGGAACAACGCAGCAGAAAAACCTTGCCTGCCGGCATCTGGATGCTCGGCGTGGTCAGCCTGTTCATGGATCTTTCGTCGGAGATGGTCCACGGGCTGTTGCCGGTATTCCTGGTCGGCACGCTCGGTGTGTCGGCGCTTACGCTGGGTTTGATCGAGGGCGTGGCCGAATCCACCGCGTCGATCGTGAAACTGTTTTCCGGAACGCTGTCGGATCGATTCGGCAAGCGCAAGCCGCTGATGCTGCTCGGCTACGGGCTGGCGGCGCTGACCAAGCCGCTGTTCCCGCTGGCCGCAGGCGCGGGCATGGTGTTCGCGGCGCGCTTCGTCGATCGCATCGGCAAGGGCATTCGCGGCGCACCACGCGACGCGTATGTCGCCGATGTGACTCCACCCGAGCAACGTGGTGCGGCATACGGACTTCGTCAGGCAATGGATACCGTGGGCGCGTTCGCAGGGCCATTGGTTGCGATCGCCTTGATGTTGCTATGGCAGAACGACATCCGCCGCGTGCTCTGGATCGCGGTTGTTCCGGCCTTTATCGCGTTGTTGGTGCTGTGGCTTGGAGTGCGCGAACCGGATCGCCACGAGGCCGATGGCAAGCCGCGCCCGAATCCGCTGGCACTGCGAGACTGGCAGCGCTTTCCCGCCAGCTTCTGGAAGCTGCTGGTCGTGGTCGCGTTGTTCACGCTGATGCGATTCTCGGAAGCGTTCCTGGTGCTGCGCGCGCAGAACGCCGGACTCAGCATCGCCTATGCACCGCTGGCGCTGGTGGTGATGAGCGGCGTGTACATGCTCAGTGCATGGCCGGCGGGCATTCTCTCCGACCGGCTGCCGCGGCTGGGCATCCTGGTGGTCGGCTGTCTGGTGATGCTGGGTGCGGATTTGCTGCTCGCATTCGGTCGCAACGAGGTCATCGTGCTGGTCGGCATCGGCCTGTGGGGTCTGCACATGGGCCTGACCGAAGGGCTGCTGGCTGCGTACGTCGCCGACGCTGCCCCGCCCGATCTGCGCGGCAGTGCGTTCGGTGCGATGAACCTGGTGCGCGGCGTGGTGTTGCTGTTCGCAAGTCTGGCGGCCGGCGCGCTCTGGACCAGTGGCGGGCCACAGGCGACATTCAGCGCAGGCGCGGCGATGGCGCTGCTGACGGCGCTGGCGGCGGTGCTATTGCTGCGACCTCGTGCCATATCTATAGAACAGGGCCCGCAATGACTGACGAACCCTCCCCTGCTCGGGCCAGCAGCCGATGGTCTCAGCGAACCACCGTCACCGAGCACGACGCGTGATCGATGGCCGTCGCGAGACCGGCTTCAGGTCGATTCGTCCACATACCCGTACTCCGTTGCCGACCGGGAATAGAACAAATCGAGTTTATCGCGCCGCAGAAGCGCCAGGAATGCAGTGGCCTCCTCGTCGGTCACGATGAACTCGATCAGTACCGGGACATCACCGGCAAGCTCGAAGAAATGCTGCTCATGCAGTTTTCCGTGCCGACCAAAACCCGCCATCGCACGAAACGCGGAGCCACCGTGAATGCCCAGCTTCTTCGCCTGTTCGAGCAACCATTCGTATACCGAGATGCCGTGGTGCTTGCGGGTTTCATAGGTATAGAAACGCAGCTGTATGCCTTTCATCAGGTGCTCCATTCAGGGGCTGGCGATCAGACGGATGATGCCGATACCCAGTAGCGTCATCAGCAGCGAGCCGATCAGATGTGTGGCGATGGTCGCACCGGCCCACGCGTATTGCTGCCGCAGCAGCAACGACACCGTTTCCGCGGAAAATGTCGAAAAGGTCGTCAGGCCCCCAAGGAACCCCGTCGTCAGCGCAAGCCGGAGCACGATGGGCAAGGCTTCGAACTGCGCGAAGACGCCCATCACCATTCCCATCGCGAGCCCACCGAGCAGGTTCGCCGCCAGTGTGCCGAGCGGCAACGTGGGGAAGATCGGGTTCAGCAAAATGCCAAGAACCCAGCGCAATACGGCGCCCGCGAAGGCGCCCATGCCTACTGCAAAAAATCCCGGAATATTCATCGCGGCTGATTCCTCCATCGAGGATTTCTCTATCAAATCGGGAAGCTCACGAAAACGACAGGATGCCGCGGCACGGGCCGTGGACAACACCTGGCCGTCCTCGCGCTTCCAAGGACATCATCCAGGCATCATCAGCCTTGCGGCGGTTAAAGGAGGAATGCCATCTCCTTGCGACGGCCCCATGGTAGCGCGCCCGGCGAATGGCGCAAGTCGCAGCACTGACCGACGTCGCTTTTGCGACGGCGCGGCGTTCGTTTTCACGTCTTGTGCTTGTTGAATGCGCGCGCCTCGCTGCGAGCCTTGCGCAAGACGTCGATTTTTTCCTTGAGCCTGATTTCCATGCCGCGCTCGACCGGCTGGTAATACACGCGCTCGCCCATCGCATCGGGAAAGCCTGTCTGGTCGAGGGCGATGCCGCCTTCGGCATCGTGATCGTACTGGTAGCCCTTGCCGTAGCCGAGTTGCTTCATCAGCGGGGTCGGCGCATTGCGGATATGTAGCGGCACTTCCTGGGTGCCGTATTCGCGTACGTCGCCCTTGGCCTGGTTGAACGCCATGTACGCGGCATTGGATTTGGCGGTGCTGGCGAGATAGATCACCACCTGCGCCAGCGCCAGATCGCCCTCGGGGCTGCCGAGACGATCGTAGGCATCCCAGGCCTCGATCGCCATCTGCAGCGCGCGCGGATCGGCCAGGCCGATGTCCTCCACCGCCATCCGCGTCAATCGTCGCGCCAGGTAGTTGGGATCGATACCGCCATCGAGCATGCGCGCGAACCAGTACAGCGCCGCGTCCGGATTGGAACTTCGCACTGACTTGTGCAGCGCCGAGATCTGGTCGTAGAACTGTTCGCCGCCTTTGTCGAAGCGGCGGGTGCGGTCGGCCAGCACCTGCACCAGCGTGGCCTCGGTGATTTTACCGCCCTCGCCTTCGGCGAGTTCTGCGGCGATTTCGAGCAGGGTCAGGCCACGACGGACATCGCCATCGGCCGCCCCGGCAATCTCGCGCAGGGCTGCGTCGGAGACCTGCAGGCCACGTCCGCCAAGGCCGCGTTCCTCGTCCGCCAAGGCCCGCTGCAGCGCCAGCACGATGTCGTCCACCGACACCGCATCCATCACGTGCACGCGGCAACGCGAGAGCAGCGCAGAGATGAGTTCGAACGAGGGATTCTCGGTGGTGGCGCCGACGAACAGGATCGTGCCGCGTTCGATGTGCGGCAGGAATGCATCCTGCTGCGCCTTGTTGAAGCGATGCACCTCGTCGACGAACAAGACCGTGCGCCGGCCCTCGGCGAAGCGATGCCCGGCCTCGGCCAGCACTTGGCGTACTTCCGGCAAGCCGGACAACACCGCGGAAATCGCGCGGAACTCGGCGTCGGAATACTTGGCCAGCAGCAGCGCGAGCGTGGTCTTGCCGCAACCCGGTGGCCCCCACAGGATCATTGAATGCACGTGCCCGGATTCGATCGCGCGCCGGAGTGCAGACTCGGGTGCGAGCAGCCGGCGCTGGCCCACCATCTCGTCGAGCGTGCGCGGACGGATGCGCTCGGCAAGGGGCCGCAATGCATCTCGATCGACGCTCAGCAGGTCTACGGCATCGGTGATATCAATCGGCTTGCGTCGGGGCACGGGGCAGATCGCGGCGGGGTCAGATCGCCATCATAGCGATGTGCCAATGGAACATTTAGCGTGTGGCGATCACGGCTTCCAGATCCTGTCTCTCGCCGCCCAGCTGGTATTCGACCTGGACCCAGCGATGGGCAATGCGATCATAAATGCCCTGCACGGCGACGTCGGACTTTCCCTCGGCGGCGAAGTCAGCGATGCCGTCGCCTTGAACGACGGCGTAATGGGTATCGCCACCGACCACGCTAACTTCGCTGAGATCGAAAGCGACCGGCTGCGCGGGAAACTCGGCAGCAAGCTTGCGGTTGACCAGCGAATCGAGTTGCCCCGCAACCTTCGTATCCAGGTCGCTTGGAGTGTGCTGTGCAACGAAGGTAATGCTGGGGCTGCCGACCGTCTGGGTATCACTGTCATACAGCGCCTGGAAGCGAATCGGCATCCATGCGCTGGCGCCGTCGAGCCGGATCAGGCCTCGACCGTCCAATGCAATGTCGCGCAAGCTGGCGCGGCTGCTGTCCACCACTCCGAGCTTGAACTGGATGTCGCGATCCTGGAACTGCGTGTCGAGTGCACCGATGACCGCGGCCGCTGCAGCATCGTTGATGGCCTGCAGGCCGACGGAAGTAATCGATTGCTTTGCGGCAGCCTTGTCGAGGGATTTGCCGGTGACGAGGGTCTGTGACACCGCCTGATCCTGCGTAGCCAGTGCATTGGCGCCCAAGCCGCATCCGAGCAGGACAGCGAGAGCAAGCGAGGCGCGATTCATGGAAGCTCCAGATTTCGCCATGCGGCGGCGCCATGGACGATGGAGCGACTATTGGCTCAACACGGTCGATGGAGCGTGAGCGCCGTCATCTGAGCCTGAACAGATTGCCAGCCCCACACAGCGGATTTGGCCTTTCGCAGGAGCTCAGCCGCCGCCGACGACATCGACGCCTTTTGCCGGCACGTAACGGAACGTACCCGCCGCGAACGCCGGATTGTGCTTCCAGCCGCTGAAGGCAATCTGGGTGCGCTGGCCGAGCGCATCGACCACCTGCATCTGCGCCAGCCCGGATTTGTCGAAACCCAGGCGCGCGGTCTTGAAGCCGGTTTCGGTGGCGTTCTTCGGGCTCAGCAGCAGCCAGTCGAGACCGCCCTCGGCGCCGGTTTCCTTGATCACGTAATCCTTGTCCAGGCGCGCAGGATTGATCAGCGCGGCAAGCGGGCTGTTCTGTTCCTCGGCGCCTTGCGGCCGCTTGGTGACCTGCTGCAGATCCGGGTCGTACACCCAGACGCTCTTGCCATCGGCGACGATCAGTTGCGCATACGGCTTGACGTATTCCCAGCGGAACAGACGCGGTGCCGACAGCGCGACACGGCCGGTCGAGAACTCTTTGCGCTTGCCGTTGGCATCGAACACCTGCTGCGTGAACTGGCCGTCGAGCCCCTTCAGTCCCTTGGTGAACATGGCCAGGTCGTCTCGTGCACCGGCGAATGCGGTGCTGGCAAACAGTGCTGTGCCAAGGCCGAACATGTGGATCAGACGCATCGGATGACTCCTGTAGAACGCTGGCGACGAGTGTGCCGCGGGCAAGCTGAATGCGCTCTCCACGATTCCGCGCAATCGCCGGCGTCTCTTTGCTGCCAGTTCAAGGCTTCGGCGGCGGCGGCGCCAACACCGTGCGGTCGCCGTTGTGTTCCTGCGGCGACACGATGCCGGCCGCTTCCATCGCCTCGATCAGGCGCGCCGCGCGGTTGTAGCCGATCTTCAATCGCCGCTGTACGCCCGAGATCGACCCACGTCGGGTTTCGGTGACGATGCGCACCGCCTCGTCGTAGAGCGGATCGGACTCGTCCCCTCCCCCGCCACCCTCCAGGAGCCCAGTCGCGCCGACCACCACGCCGTCGCCCAGCGACTGCACATCGTCAAGGACGCCTTCCTCGTATCGGGGACCGTTGCTGCTCTGCTTGAGATGCTCGACCACCCGATGCACTTCTTCGTCGGAGACGAAGGCGCCATGGATGCGCTCGGGCATCGCCGTGCCCGGCGGCAGGTACAGCATGTCGCCGTGGCCGAGCAGCGTCTGGGCGCCGCTCTGGTCGAGGATCACGCGTGAATCCATCTTTGAGCTGACCTGGAACGCGATACGGGTCGGGATGTTGGCCTTGATCAGCCCGGTGATCACATCCACCGATGGTCGCTGCGTGGCGAGAATGAGATGAATACCGGCGGCACGCGACTTCTGCGCCAGCCGTGCGATCAGTTCTTCTACCTTCTTGCCAACGACCAGCATCATGTCGGCGAACTCGTCGATGAACACGACGATGTACGGCAGCGTCTCCAGCAGGCGCGGCGCCTCATTCAATTCGGCGTTGGGCTTGAACAGCGGGTCCATCAGCGGCTGGCCGGCGTCCTGCGCATCCTTGACCTTCTTGTTGAAGCCGGACAGGTTGCGCACGCCGACCGCGGACATCAGCTTGTAGCGACGCTCCATCTCCGCGACGCACCAACGCAGCCCATTGGCAGCTTCCTTCATGTCGGTGACGACCGGCGCCAGCAGGTGCGGAATGCCCTCGTAAACGCTGAGCTCCAGCATCTTCGGGTCGATCATCAGCATCCGCACGTCCTGCGGGCTGGCCTTGTACAGCAGGCTCAACACCATCGCGTTGACCGCGACCGACTTGCCAGAACCCGTGGTGCCGGCGACCAGCAGATGCGGCATGCGCGACAGGTCCGCGACCGTCGGGCGGCCGGTGATGTCCTTGCCCAGCGCCAGCGTCAACGGGCTGGCGGACTTGTCGTATTCCTTGGAGCGCAGCAGTTCGCTGAGCCAGATCATTTCACGATGCGAGTTCGGGATTTCCAGGCCGACCACCGATTTGCCCGGGATCACGTCGACCACGCGCACCGCTTTTACCGACAGGCCGCGGGCGATGTCCTTGTCCAGCAACGAGATCTGGCTGACCTTGACCCCCGGTGCCGGCTCCAGCTCGAAGCGCGTGATCACCGGGCCGGGATAGGCGCCGACCACCTGCGCATCGATGCGGAAGTCCTTGAGCTTGAATTCGATCTGCCGCGACAGCGTTTTCAGCGTTTCCTCGCTGTAGCCCTTCTGCTGCGGCTTGGGATCATCCAGCAGTGCCAGCGGCGGAATGCCGGAGCCGTCGCCGAGATGGAACAGCGGGATCTGCTGCTCGCGCCTGGCACGGTCGCTCTTCTCCACCTGCGCTGGCGCCGGTGGTTCGATCCGCACCGGCGCACGCCTGGCGCGCAATTCGCCGTCGAACTTGCGGGTTTCCTCGCGCTCCTCGCGCATCGCCCGCGCCTGCTGCCATTCGCTGGCCTGCTGGCTGCTGCGGCGGAACAGCGGTCCGAGTGCCAGTACGCCGCGGCCGATACGGTCCATCACCGCGAGCCAGGACAAGCCGGTAGCCAGCGTCACCGACACCAGCAGCAGTGCGAGCAGGAACAGGTTGCCGCCGACCGGACCGAATCCGCGATACAGCGAGCGGCCAACCAATTGCCCGAGGATGCCGCCGCTGCGCGCGGAAAAATCGAGTGCCGGACCGATGCGCAACTCCAGTAACCCGGTCGCCGCCACCAGGAACCCGACAATGCCGACCAACCGCAACGCGGGGCCGAGATCGGCGTCGCCATCGCCGTCCGCGTCCATGCCGAACAATGCGATCCCGGCAACCACGCCGAGCATCACCGGCAACAGGTACGCGACATAGCCGCACAGATACAGTAGTACGTCGGCCAGCCATGCGCCGACCCGGCCGCCGACGTTATGCAGCGGCTCGGTGATTCCGGCGGAATGCGACCAGCCCGGATCGGCCGGCGAGAACGTGACGAGGCTGGCCAGCAGATACAGCAGCACCGGCGCGATCGCGATCAGCGCGATGTCACGCCATAACCGCTGACGACGCGGATTGGGCGCCGCCGCGGATTTCTTCGCGGGACTGGCGCGCTTGCCGCGAGCGGATTCCTGGAGCGGGCGTGCCACTATGTCTGATTACCTGAAGAAAGTCCCCTAGTGCCTTGATCTTACGTCAAAGTTTCATGCCCTGCAGCGCCGGATGTATGAGCTTTCCGGCCTCGACGTTGATGCCGCGGACCAGCGCGGCGTTGTCGCGCCAGCTGCCCGAGGCGAGCTTGTTGACCCACGGCAGGATCGCCGCACAGATCGCCTGCGAGGAGGTCTGCGGCACTGCGCCCGGCATGTTGGTCACGGCGAAGTGGATGACGCCTTCCTCGATATAGGTCGGCTCCTTCCAGGTGGTCGGGCGCGAGGTCTCGAAGCAGCCGCCCTGGTCGATCGAGATGTCGACGACGACGCTGCCGTCCTCCATCGACTTGATCATCTCGCGGGTCAGCACGTGCGGCGCGACGGCGCCGGTCACCAGCACCGCGCCGACGACGAGATCGGCCGCGGCGACTTCGCGCGCGACCACGTCATCGTAGGGATACAGCGCGGTGACGTTGTTGCCCAGCCGCATCATCTCTTCCATGCGGTCCTGGCGCTTCTCGAACACGATCACTTGCGCGCCACCGGCCGCGGCCAACGCAGCGGAGTTGCCGCCCGCGGCGCCGGCGCCGAACACCACGACCTTTCCGCGCTCGGTCGACGGCAGGCCGCCGAGCAGCTTGCCCTTCCCGCCCATCGGCTGGTGCAACAGGTGGGTGCCGACCTGCACGGCGATCTTGCCGGCGATGATCGACATCGGCGCCAGCAGCGGCAGATCGCCATTGGGCAGTTCGACGGTTTCGAAGGCGATCCCGGTAAGCCCGATGTCGAGCAGCTTGTTCGTCAGCACCGGTTCCGGCGCCAGGTGCAGGTAGCAGAACAGCAGATGATCCTTGCGCAGCAGCGCGAGATCGCCGGCAATCGGCTCCTTGACCTTCACGATCAGCTCGCCCTTGTCGTACAGCGCAGCGGCGTCAGGCGCGATGTGCACACCGAGCTTGCTGTACTCATCGTCCTTGAAACCGGACTTGATGCCTGCGTCCTTCTCGATCCAGACCTCATGGCCGCGCTTGACCAGGTCGCCGGCGGCGGCGGGAACGAGCGCGACGCGCCCTTCGAGGGTCTTGGTTTCCTTCGGAACACCGATACGCATCGCACCATTCTCCGTTGCTGCCATGAAAAACGCCGCAAGCGCGGCGTATCCCGGCGAATTCCATAGTCTTGGCGCAACATGCTTGTTCGAGCAGGCGCCTTGTTTTGCGCGGGGGGCGCCGCCAAGCTATGAGACTTGCGCGTGCAGCGCCTCCCGACCGTGTTCAATTATACCCATGACCCCAGCTTCCATAAGTTCCGTTTCGATGAGTTCCGCCAGGCACTGCCGCCTGCTGATCCTTGGTTCCGGTCCCGCCGGCTGGAGCGCCGCCGTCTACGCCGCGCGCGCCAACCTGAAACCCGTGCTCGTCACCGGCCTGCAGATGGGCGGCCAACTGATGACCACAACCGAGGTCGACAACTGGCCGGGCGACGCGCACGGGTTGATGGGCCCGGACCTGATGACGCGGATGCAGGCGCACGCCGAACGTTTCGAGACCGAAACGATCTTCGACCACATCCACAGTGCCGACCTGTCGCAGCGTCCGTTCCGGCTCAAGGGCGACAACGGCGAATACACCGCCGACGCGCTGATCATCGCCACCGGCGCCACCGCGAAGTATCTGGGCATCGCATCGGAGGAGAAGTTCAAGGGTCGCGGCGTCTCCGCCTGCGCCACCTGCGACGGTTTCTTCTTCAAGGACCAGGACGTGGCGGTGATCGGCGGCGGCAACACCGCGGTCGAGGAAGCGCTGTACCTGGCCAACATTGCGCGCAAGGTCTATCTGGTGCATCGCCGCGACACGCTGCGCGCCGAGAAGATCATGCAGGACAAGCTGCAGGCGAAGATCCAGGCCGGCAAGATCGAGCCGGTGTGGCATCACACCGTCGACGAAGTGCTCGGCAACGATGCCGGCGTCACCGGGCTGCGGGTGAAGTCGACGATCGACGACAGTATCCGCGAGCTGTCGATCCATGGTTTGTTCGTAGCAATTGGCCACACCCCGAACACCTCGCTGTTCGAGGGCCAGCTGGCGATGAGCAACGGTTACATCGAGATCCGCTCCGGCCTGGCCGGCGGCGCCACCGAGACTTCGGTCAAGGGCGTGTTCGCCGCCGGCGACGTCGCCGACCAGCACTATCGGCAGGCCGTCACCTCGGCCGGCTTCGGCTGCATGGCCGCGCTTGATGCCGAGAAGTTCCTCGACAAGGACGGCTGATGCGAGCCATGGTCCGATGACGCACGCGCGCGTCATCGGCGCGCTGTCCGACATTCCCGCGGTGCAGTGGGATGCGCTGCACGACGGACGCAACCCGTTCGTTGCCCACGCTTTCCTCGCCGGGCTTGAACAACACGGCGCGATGCGTGCGCATTACGGCTGGACGCCACAGCACCTGACGCTCTGGAACGGCGACACGCTGGTCGCAGCCGCGCCCGGCTATCTCAAGACCAATTCGCACGGCGAATTCGTGTTCGATCACGCATGGGCACACGCCTACGCTCAGCATGGGCGCGATTACTTCCCGAAGTGGCTGTGCGCGGTGCCCTACACGCCGGTGACCGGACCGCGCCTGCTGGCGCGCGATGACGACACGCGACGTGCGTTGCTGGCGGCAATGATCCAGATCTCACGCGCAGCCGGATTGTCCTCGGCGCACGTCAACTTCCATGGCGACACCGACGATGCGGCATTTGGTGATGACTGGTTGCCGCGCATCGACGTGCAGTATCACTGGCACAACGATACCGGCTGGAACGATTTCGACGATTTCCTTGCGGCGATGGACCACAAGCACCGCAAGAACATCCGCCAGGAGCGCGCAAAGGTCGCAAGCGCCGGCGTGGTGTTCCGCGTCCTGCACGGCGACGAGGCCGGCGATGTGGACCTCGCCACGATGCATGGTTTCTACCTGCGAACTTTCGCCGAATACGGCAACACGCCGGCGCTGACGCTGGAATTCCTGCGCCATCTGGCGCGCACGATGCCGCGGCAGCTGGTGCTGTTCCTGGCGCAGCGCGATGGCGACACGATCGCCGGCGCACTGTGCCTGCGCGGTGGCGACACGTTGTACGGCCGCTACTGGGGCGCAAGCGACATGCCGGATCACAGCCGCATTCCGGGCCTGCATTTCGAGACCTGCTACTACCAGGGCATCGACTATTGCCTGCGCGAAGGGCTACGCGTGTTCGAGCCCGGCGCGCAGGGCGAACACAAGCTCGCGCGCGGGTTCCTGCCGACGTTGGTGCGCAGCCGGCATTGGATCGCCGATCCGACCTTTGCGCAGGCGCTGCGGCCCTGGTGCGATGAGGAAACAATGTCGGTGCAGCGTTATGCAGCGCAGCTGGCGATGCACTCGCCATTTCGCCGTTGAGACCATGAGCCACCCCCCATTCTTGTTGTCATCCGATTCCGAAGCACCATTCCCGGCGGTGGACACCGCGCGGCGCGAACCCAACGGACTGCTCGCTGTCGGCGGCGACCTCTCCCCTGCCCGCCTGCTCAATGCCTATCGTCACGGCATCTTTCCGTGGTTCTCTGATGGTCAGCCGATCCTGTGGTGGAGCCCGGACCCGCGCATGTTGTTCCGCAGCGACGGCGTCCGCCTGTCGTCGCGTTTCCGCCGTGGCTTGAGACATTCGCCATGGATCGTGCGCGCCGATACCGCGTTCGCACAGGTCGTCGCCGCCTGTGCGTCGACGCCGCGTGCCGGGCAACGCGGCACCTGGATCGGCGATGACATGCAGGCGGCTTACCTGGCATTGCATCGGCTCGGCCACGCCCACAGCGTCGAGGTGTTCGACGACCGGCGCATGGTCGGCGGCATCTATGGCGTTGCGATCGGCCACATGTTCTTCGGCGAGAGCATGTTCAGCGGTGAATCCGGCGGCTCGAAGGTCGCGCTGGCCGCGCTCGCGCATCGATTGCGTGAATGGGGCTGGCCGCTGATCGATGCGCAGATCGAGAACGATCACCTGTTGCGCCTGGGCGCGGAAGTCTGGCCACGGCGGATGTTTCTGGAGCGCATCGCCAGCCTGGTCGAGGCGCCTGAGCCGGCGCAATCGTGGACCGATCGCTTCGGCGGCCTGGCAGCCAGCCTGCTCGCCGCTTAACGCTTTTTTTGCACCACCCTGCCTCGCGTGTCAGAATGCCGGACTTTCGGGCGGCCATCCCCCCGACCACGCACGCATCCTGCAGGGATCACCTGCAAGGATGCCTGCAGAAACCAGGAAACACATGGCGAAAGACGACGTCATCGAATTTGAAGGCACGATCTCCGAGACGCTCCCGAACACCATGTTCCGGGTCAAGCTCGAGAACGGCCACGAGATCATCGCCCACATCTCCGGGCGGATGCGCAAGAACTACATCCGGATACTCACTGGCGACAAGGTCAAGGTCGAAATGACCCCCTACGACCTGAGCAAGGGCCGCATCACCTATCGCATGAAATGATCTGGCATGAGGTGATCGAGAAGATCTTGCAGACAGAAAAAGGCGGCCGCTGGCCGCCTTTTTCGTTCCCGACACTCGGTATCGTCACTCGACCACCGCTGGCAACAGCTTCTCCGATTCGGCCTGCGCCTCGACCTGCAATTCGCCGTCCTTGACGTCGATATTGACCCGGCCACCGCCGACCAGCTTGCCGAACAGCAATTCGTCTGCCAGCGGGCGCTTGATCTTTTCCTGGATCACCCGCGCCATCGGCCGCGCGCCCATCAGCGGATCGAAACCGTGCTGCGCCAACCAGTCGCGCGCCGTCGGCGTCGCCGACAAGGTGACGTTCTTCTCGTGCAACTGCGCTTCCAGCTCGATCAGGAACTTGTCCACGACCCGCAGGATGTGCTCGAAGCCCAGCGCCTGGAACTGCACCACTGCATCGAGACGGTTGCGGAATTCCGGGCTGAAACTGCGCCGGATCGCTTCCATCGCATCGCTGCTGTGATCCTGCCGGGTAAAACCAATCGTGCGACGGGCGGCTTGCGCGGCACCGGCATTCGTCGTCATCACCAGGATCACATTCTTGAAGTTGGCCTCGCGGCCATTGGTGTCGGTGAGCACGCCGTGGTCCATCACCTGCAACAGGATGTTGAAGATGTCCGGGTGCGCCTTCTCGACCTCGTCGAGCAGCAGCACGCAGTGCGGCGTCTTGACGATCTTCTCGGTCAGCAGGCCGCCCTGGTCGAAGCCGACGTAGCCCGGCGGCGCGCCGATCAGGCGGCTGACCGAATGCGGCTCCATGTATTCGCTCATGTCGAAGCGCACCAGCTCGATACCCAGCTGCAGCGCCAACTGCTTGGTGACCTCGGTCTTGCCGACACCGGTGGGGCCGGCGAACAGGAAATTGCCGATCGGCTTCTCGGGATTGGCCAGGCCCGAGCGCGCCAGCTTGATCGCGGACGTGAGCGTCTCGATCGCCGGATCCTGGCCGAAGATCACCATCTTCAGGTTGCGCTCCAGATACCGCAGCACGTCCTTGTCGCTGGCACTGACCTGCTTGGTCGGGATCCGCGCCATCTTGGCGACGATCGTCTCGATCTCCTCGACGTCGATCAGGCTCTTGCGCGTGTCCAGCGGCAGCACGCGCTGGCGCGCACCGGCCTCGTCGATCACATCGATCGCCTTGTCGGGCAGCAGGCGATCGCCGATGTGCTTGACCGACAGGTCGACCGCGGCCTGCAGCGCGTCGTCGGCGTAGGTCACGCCGTGATGTGCCTCGTATCTGGGCTTGAGCCCGTGCAGGATCTCGACCGTCTCGCCGACGGTCGGCTCGACGATGTCGATCTTCTGGAAGCGCCGCGCCAGCGCGCGATCCTTCTCGAAGATTCCGCGGTATTCATGGAACGTGGTCGAACCGATGCAGCGCAACTCGCCCGACGCGAGCGCCGGCTTGATAAGGTTCGACGCATCCATGGTGCCGCCGCTGGCGGAACCGGCGCCGATGATGGTGTGGATCTCGTC
This sequence comes from Luteimonas sp., assembly GCA_035543275.1. Taxonomy (GTDB): domain Bacteria; phylum Pseudomonadota; class Gammaproteobacteria; order Xanthomonadales; family Xanthomonadaceae; genus Cognatiluteimonas. The sequence goes on from DASZZT010000092.1 coordinate 19,127, forward strand.
GATGAACAGCACCGCGCCGGGGATCTTCTTCAACGCCGTCAGCACTGCCTTGAGACGCTTCTCGAAGTCGCCGCGATACTTGGTGCCGGCGACCAGCGCGCCCAGATCGAGCGCATAGATGGTGGCGTCGGCCAGCACCTCTGGCACTTGGTCATCGACGATGCGCTTGGCCAGGCCCTCGGCCAGCGCCGTCTTGCCGACGCCGGCCTCGCCGACGTACAGCGGATTGTTCTTGCGGCGACGGCACAGCACCTGGATCGTGCGCTCGACTTCGTCGGCGCGGCCGATCAGCGGATCGATCTTGCCGGCGAGCGCGAGCTCGTTGAGGTTGGTGGCGTACTCGGCCAACACATCGCCCTTTGCTTCCGGCTCGCCGCCCTCGGACCGCGTCCCCTCCTCGTGGCCTTGCGGCTCCTCACCGCCCTGCCTGGCAATGCCATGCGACAGGTAATTGACGACATCCAGCCGGGTCACGTCCTGCTGGTTGAGGTAGTACACGGCGTGCGAGTCCTTTTCGCCGAAGATCGCCACCAGCACGTTGGCGCCGCTGACTTCCTTCTTGCCGGACGACTGCACATGGTAGACCGCACGCTGCAACACGCGCTGGAAGCCAAGCGTGGGCTGGGTGTCGCGGCCGTCGTCGTCGTCGAGCCTGACCACCGATTTCTCGATCGCCTGCTCCAGTTCCGCCCGCAGGCGCGGAAAATCGGCGCCGGAGGCCTTGAGCACGGCCTCGGCCGAGGGGTTGTCGAGCAGCGCCAGCAGCAGGTGTTCGACCGTCATGTACTCGTGGCGCGCCTCACGGGCGCGCTTGTAGCACTGGCCGATGCTGTATTCGAGATCCTTGCTGAACATGGGGCGGAAGCCTCCGGAAATCACTGCTGACTATGTGGGGCGGCGGCCGGCCCCGCACAAGTCCCCGAACAAGTCCCTTCTACGCCTTCTCCATCGTGCACAGCAACGGATGCTGGTTGAGCCTTGAATATTCGTTCACCTGCGCCACCTTGGACTCTGCCACCTCGCGTGTATAGATCCCGCACACGCCGCGGCCCCGGGTATGGACGTGCAACATGATCTGGGTAGCCTTCTCGATATTCATGGCGAAAAAGCGCACCAGCACCTCGACCACGAAATCCATCGGGGTGTAGTCGTCGTTCAGCAGCAGGACGGAATACAGCGGCGGCCGCGCCACCTCCGGCTTGCTGGTCTCGACCATGACCCCATGGTCGTGCGCGTGTTCGTTGTCCGGTTTCCTCGCCATGCGGTGATTATACGGAGCCAGATATACGAAGCCCGGCATGGACGCAGTGCCGACCGGCGAAGGACAATGCCCCGATGATCGCAACAGGCAAGCACCCGGCATGAGCTATCGCGAGGGACGATTCTGGCAACCGGACGTGACCGTGGCCACGGTGGTGGTGCGCGACGGCCGCCTGCTGTGCGTGGAGGAGCGGGTCAATGGATCGCTCGTGATCAACCAGCCGGCCGGGCACCTGGAGCCGGACGAAAGCCTGCTCGACGCCGCGTTGCGCGAAACCCGAGAAGAGACCGGCTGGGACGTGCGCCTGACCGCATTCGTCGGCGCCTACCAGTGGAAAGCACCGCATTTTGACAACGGCGGTGGCCGCCACTACCTGCGGTTCGCCTTCGCCGCCGAACCGGAGCGGCATGATCCGACGCGAGCGCTCGATACCGGCATCGTGCAGGCGTTGTGGATGTCGCCACAGGAACTGATGGCGGCGCGCGAGCGCCATCGCAGCCCGCTGGTGTGGCAGGTGGTCGCCGATTACCTCGGCGGGCGCAGGCATCCGTTGTCGATGCTGCAGCACCTGGCATGACCCTGCCGCGGACCATCGTCGGGATATCAGGCGGCGTTGATTCGTCAGTGGCGGCGCTGCTGCTGGCGCAGGCCGGCGAAGCCGCCGCCGGCTTGTTCATGCAGAACTGGGCGGACGACGGCAGCGGCGACTGCCGCGCCGAGGACGATCGCCGTGACGCGGTCGCGGTCTGCGGCCGGCTCGGCCTGCCGATCCATTTCCGCGATTTCTCGACGCAATACTGGGACGGCGTGTTCACGCATTTCATCAAGGAATATGCCGCCGGACGCACGCCGAACCCGGACGTGCTGTGCAACCGCGAGATCAAGTTCAAGTATTTCCTCGATGCCGCGCGCGAACTGGGGACGGACGGCATCGCTACCGGCCACTACGCACGGATCGAGGAGCGCAATGGCCACTGGTCGCTGCTGCGCGCGAAGGATCGCAGCAAGGACCAGAGCTATTTCCTGCACCAACTGGGTCAGGCGCAATTGGCCGCGACGCGGTTTCCGCTGGGCGACATGCTCAAGAGCGACGTGCGCCGGATCGCTGCCGATGCCGGATTGCCGACCGCGGCCAAGAAGGATTCGACCGGGATCTGCTTCATCGGCGAGCGCGACTTCCGCGAATTCCTTGCACGCTATCTTCCGGCGAAAACCGGCGATATCCAGGATCCACAGGGGCGCGTGCTTGGCCAACACCCCGGCGTATTTTATTTCACCCTCGGCCAGCGCGAAGGCCTGCAATTGGGCGGCGTGCGCGGGCGCGCGGCGGCGCCGTGGTACGTGGTCGGCAAGGACATCGAGCGCAACGTGCTGGTCGTCGATCAGGGCAGCGACAGCATGTTCCTGCAGTCGAACACGCTGTGGTCGGAGCCGGCGCACTGGATCGCGGGCAGCCCGCCAGCCATGCGCTTCACCTGCACCGCGCAGACGCGCTACAGGCAGCAGGAGGAACGTTGCGAGGTCGAGTTGCAGGACGATGGCAGCGTACAGGTGCAGTTCTCACGCCAGCAACGCGCGGTGACGCCGGGACAGTCGCTGGTGCTGTACGACAACGATCTCTGCCTCGGCGGTGCGATCATCGCGGCGACCGATGCGCCGCTCGAACAGCAGGCAAGGAACCGCGCCGCATGAGTCCCATCGCATGAATCCCATGGAACAACGTGTGCTGGCCTTGGCCGGAATCGTGCAGGCGCTCAAGCAGGTACGGCAGATCGCCGAGACCGGACAGGCCGAGGCCGCCGTGGTTACGACCGCGATCGACAGCGTATTCCGGATCGATGCCGAATCGCCGCAGGCGATCTACGGCGGCGAGGCGACGTTGCGCCCGGGCCTGCTGCTGCTGCGCGGCTATTTCGGCAACGACGGCAAGGATGCATTGCTGCCGCGGCTGGTGTTGGCGGTGATCCAGCTCGAGCGTCGCTTCGTGCGCGACGCGGCGATGGCGCAACAGGTACATGACGGCGTGGTTGCGCTCGCGCCCTCGGCATCGCGCCTGGGCAGCCAGCACCCGGACGTGTTGGCCGCACTCGGCGGCTTGTATGCCGACACCATCAGCCATCTTCGCCCGCGTGTGCTGGTGCAGGGCAATCCGCACTACCTCGGCCAGGCCACGGTGGTCGCCGAAATCCGCGCCATGCTGCTGGCCGCGTTGCGCTCCGCCGTGCTGTGGCGCCAGCTCGGCGGCAGCCTGTGGGATTTCCTGTTGCGCCGGCGCGAACTGGTGCAGGCGATCGCGACGCACCTCGACTGACGCCACGCCAAGCCTCGCTGCGGGGTTCGGGCCTGCGGAAGTGACAAGTTTCCGGCATAATTACGGGGCTGAATGCGGTGTCTTTCCCCGCCCTCCCCCACTTTGCCCGGAGCCCCACACATGGCCGACTCCTTCGCCACCCGCGCCCGCCTCGACGTCAACGGCAAGTCCTACACCTACTGCAGCCTGCCCAAGCTGGGCGAGCGTTTCAATCTGGCGCGGTTGCCGTACTCGATGAAGATCCTGCTCGAGAACCTGCTGCGTCACGAGGACGGCATTACCGTGCTGCCGGCGCACATCGAAGCGGTCGCCAACTGGGATGCCAAGGCCGAACCGGACACCGAGATCGCGTTCATGCCGGCGCGCGTGGTGCTGCAGGACTTCACCGGCGTGCCGTGCGTGGTCGACTTCGCCGCCATGCGCGATGCCGTCGGCAAGCTGGGCGGCAACCCGAGCCAGATCAACCCGCTGATCCCGTCGGAGCTGGTCATCGATCACTCGGTGCAGGTCGACGTGTTCGGCCGCGCCGACGCGCTGGAGATCAACGGCAAGATCGAGTTCGAGCGCAACCAGGAGCGTTACAGCTTCCTGCGCTGGGGCCAGACGTCGATGAAGAACTTCAAGGTGGTGCCACCGGACACGGGCATTGTCCACCAGGTCAACCTGGAGTACCTCGCTCGCGTGGTGATGGACCAGGAGGTCATGGTTGATGGCGTGAGCGAGCTGCAGGCGTTCCCGGACACCGTGTTCGGCACCGACAGCCACACCACCATGATCAACGGCATCGGCGTGCTCGGCTGGGGCGTGGGCGGCATCGAGGCCGAGGCCGCGATGCTGGGCGAGCCGTCGTCGATGCTGATCCCGCAGGTCGTCGGCTTCCAGATGACCGGCAAGCTGCCCGAAGGCACCACCGCCACCGACCTGGTGCTGACCGTCACCCAGATGCTGCGTTCACTGGGTGTGGTGGGCAAGTTCGTCGAATTCTTCGGCGACGGCCTGCAGCACCTGTCGCTGGCCGACCGCGCCACCATCTCCAACATGTCGCCCGAATACGGCGCGACCTGCGGCATCTTCCCGATCGACGCCGAAGTGCTGAGCTACCTGCGCCTGACTGGCCGCTCGGAAGAACAGATCGCACTGGTCGAGGCCTATGCCCGCGTGCAGGGCCTGTGGTACGAGCCGGGCCGGCCGCATGCGGTCTATTCGGCCACGCTGGAACTGGACCTGGCCGACGTCAAGCCGTCGCTCGCCGGCCCCAAGCGCCCGCAGGATCGCGTGCTGCTGGAGAAGCTCAAGGACAACTTCCAAGCCAACATCGAAGGCATGACCGCCAATCGCAAGCCCAAGTACGAAACGATCGCCGACTTCAAGGAGGAAGGCGGCGCGCAGCCGCAGGCCGAGCACCTCGCCGCCAGACCCAAGTCGACGATCCGGATCCATGACCAGGATTGTGACCTCACCGACGGCTCGGTGGTGATCGCCGCGATCACTTCCTGTACCAACACCTCCAACCCGGCAGTAATGCTGGCCTCGGGCCTGCTGGCCCGCAACGCGCTGGCACGTGGGCTCAAGACCAAACCCTGGGTCAAGACTTCGCTCGCGCCGGGCTCGCTCGTGGTCACCGATTACCTGAAGAAGGCTGGCGTGCTGCACGACCTGGAACAGCTCGGCTTCTTCGTGGTCGGGTACGGCTGCACCACCTGCATCGGTAATTCCGGCCCGCTGCCGGACGTAGTATCCAAGGGCATCGCGCAGAACGATCTGGTGGTCGCCTCGGTACTGTCGGGCAACCGCAACTTCGAAGGTCGCATACACCCGGAAGTGAAGATGAATTACCTCGCCTCACCGCCGCTGGTGGTGGCATTCGCCCTGGCCGGCAGAGTCGACATCGACCTGACCACGGAGCCGCTGGGTATCGGCCGCGATGGCAACGAGGTCTATCTGCGCGACATCTGGCCGTCGAACAAGGAAATCGGCAACATGATCGCCGCCGCGGTCGGTCCGGAACAGTTCGCACAGAACTACGCCGACGTGTTCAAGGGCGACAGCCGCTGGAACCAGATCGCGCCGACGGAAGGCGAGTCGTTCGCGTGGGACGAAGCCTCGACCTACATCAAGAACCCGCCTTACTTCGACGGCATGACCATGTCGATCGGTTCGATCGACGACGTCCACGGCGCCCGCGTGTTGGGCTTGTTCGGCGACTCGATCACCACCGACCATATCTCGCCGGCCGGCAACATCAAGACGGACTCGCCGGCAGGCCGCTTCCTGCAGTCGCGCGGCGTGGAGCCGGCCAACTTCAACAGCTACGGCTCGCGCCGCGGCAACGACGACGTGATGGTGCGCGGCACCTTCGCCAACATCCGCATCAAGAACCTGATGCTGGGTGGCGAGGAAGGCGGCAACACGTTTTACTTCAGCAAGGACAGCGCCGGCGATCGCATGTCGATCTACGACGCCGCGATGAAGTACAAGACCGACGGCATGCCGCTGGTGGTGTTCGCGGGCAAGGAATACGGCATGGGCTCGTCGCGCGACTGGGCGGCCAAGGGCACCCTCCTGTTGGGCGTGAAAGCGGTCGTGGCCGAGAGCTTCGAACGCATCCACCGCTCCAACCTGGTCGGCATGGGCGTGCTGCCGCTGCAGTTCAAGGAGGGTGAGAGCGCCAAGTCGATCGGCCTGGACGGCTCGGAGACGATCGATGTGCTCGGCCTCAACGATGGCGCATCGAAGACCGCAACCGTCATCGCCCGCAAGGCCGACGGCAGCGAGAAGCGCTTCGGCGTCAACGTGATGCTGCTGACGCCGAAGGAAGTCGTGTACTTCCGCCACGGCGGCATCCTGCATTACGTCCTTCGACAGCTGGCGGCGAAGAAGGCGGCGTAGCATGGGAACCGTTGCAAAACAGGGGAGGTGCGCATGAGCCTGGAGCGTCCGTGGCTAGCCCAGTATCCGGCCGGAGTGCCAGCGGAAATCGACGCCGATGAATATCCGTCGATCGTGTCGGTATTCGAACGCACCATCGCCAATTATCGCGATCGACCCGCCTTCGCCAACCTCGGCAAGGTACTGACCTACGGCGATATCGACCACCTCAGCGCGCAGTTCGCAGCCTACCTGCTCGGCGAGCTCCAGCTGAAAAAGGGCGATCGCGTTGCGATCATGATGCCCAACTGCCTGCAGTATCCGATCGCCACCTTCGGCATCCTGCGCGCCGGGTTGACGGTGGTGAATGTCAATCCGATGTATACCCCGCGCGAGCTCAGGCACCAGCTGGTCGATTCCGGTACCAGCGCGATCGTCGTGCTCGACAACTTCGGCCACACCGTGCAGGAAGTCATCGCCGATACAACCCTGAAACAGGTGATCACCACCGGCCTGGGCGACATGCTCGGCTTCCCGAAGGGCCCGATCGTCAATTTCGTGCTCAAGCACCTGAAGAAGATGGTGCCGGACTACGACATCGCCGGCGCGATTCGCTTTCGCGATGCATTGGCGCTCGGGCAGTTGCAGAAGCCGCCGCAGGTCACCATCGACTCTGAGGACATCGCCTTCCTGCAATACACCGGCGGCACCACCGGCGTGGCCAAGGGGGCGATGCTCACGCACCGCAATCTCGTCGCCAACATGCAGCAGGCAGCGGCCTGGGTCAGCAGCAACGTCAAGCCTGGCGAAGAAATCATCATCACCGCGCTGCCGCTGTACCACATCTTTTCGCTGACCGCGAACGGTTTGGTCTTCATGAAGTTCGGCGCGCTGAACTACCTGATCACCAACCCGCGCGACATGCCCGGCTTCGTCAAGGAACTGTCGAAGATCCCGTTCACCGCGATCACCGGCGTCAACACGCTGTTCAACGGCCTGCTCAACACGCCGGGCTTCGACAAGATCGATTTCAGCCACCTGCGCCTGACGCTCGGCGGCGGCATGGCGGTGCAACGCGCCGTGGCCGAGCGCTGGAAGCAGGCCACCGGTTGCACGTTGGTGGAAGCGTATGGCCTCACCGAGACCTCGCCTGCGGCCTGCATCAATCCGATGAATCTGGCCGAATACAACGGCGCGATCGGCCTGCCGGTGCCATCGACCGACGCCTGCATCAAGGACGACGATGGCAACCAGCTGGCGACCGGAAAAGTCGGCGAGCTGTGCATCAAGGGGCCGCAGGTCATGCGCGGCTACTGGCATCAGCCGGAGGAAACCGCCAACGTCATGGATGGCGAGGGCTGGTTGCACACGGGCGATATGGCGCGAATGGACGAGAAGGGCTTCTTCTATATCGTCGACCGCAAGAAGGACATGATCCTGGTCTCCGGCTTCAACGTGTACCCGAACGAGGTCGAGGACGTGATCGCGCTGATGCCGGGCGTGCTCGAGGTCGCTGCCGTCGGCGTGCCGGACGAGAAGTCTGGCGAGGCGGTGAAGGTGGTGATCGTGAAGAAGGATCCGTCGCTCACCGCCGAGCAGGTAAAGGCGCACGCGCGCGAGAACCTGACGGGCTACAAGCACCCGAAATACGTCGAGTTCCGCACCGAGTTGCCCAAGACCAACGTGGGCAAGATCCTGCGGCGGGAATTGCGGGATTCCGCCACCACCACCTGAGCCCCGGCTTGTCCTGTTGCCGGCCGGGTCAAACCACTTGCAGTTTGCCCGCGCCAGGTGCATAGCTTCGCGGGTCGGGCGTGCTGTGCTCCCCATGGCTCCGCCACTCCGGAGCCCGACCCGCTTTGGCGGCCCATCTTCAAAGGGTCTCTCATGCGCAACGTCGAGCCGCTCCATCGCGACACCACACTGTCCGCCATCCGCATCCAGCAAGATTCGTCCAACGACTCCCACTGGTGCTTCATGCACGCGCAGCAGGCGTTCGCCGACTCCAGCTATCGTCCGTGCTTCTCGCCACGGCTGTTGCGCGAGTTGCGCCTGTTCGCACAGCAGACCATCGACCATATCGCGCGGGCCGCGACCGCGTCGGATACGCACCTGGCCCACATCGTGCTTGCCTCTGACGCGCATGTGTTCAACCTGGGTGGTGACCTCGACCTGTTCGCGCAGCTGATCCGTGCAAACGATCGTGACGGCCTGCTGCACTACGCGCGCGAATGCGTCGACAACGTGCATCTGCTGCACACGCGCCTGCATCCGAATGCCCATACCATCGGCCTGGTCGAGGGCGACGCACTCGGGGGCGGCTTCGAACTGGCACTGGCTTGCCAGACTATCGTCGCGGAGAGCGGCGTGCAGATGGGCTTCCCGGAAGTGCTGTTCGGTTTGTTTCCGGGCATGGGCGCGTACTCGCTGCTGTCGCGCCGAGTGAGCCCGAAGCTGGCCGAGGAGATGATGCTCAATGGTGTGATGTACAGCAGCGACGAGTTGCACCGCATGGGGATCGTCGACGTGCTGGTACCCAAGGGCGAAGGCGTGCGTGCGGTGCGCGAGGTGATCCGCCAGAACCGCCGCATCGCGGCCGCGCGCCTGGCATTGCATCGCGTCCGCGATGCGGTGCATCCGGTGAGTCTGGACGAGTTGACGAAGATCACCGAGATATGGGTGGACACCGCGCTGCAGCTCGGCGACAAATCGCTGCGGATGATGGAGCGGCTGGTGCGGGCGCAGCTGCGACGGTCGGAGGTGCAGGCACAGGACCAGTCAGCCGGCGCGCTTTGAGCGCGCCGCCTGTCAGCCGCTCATCCACCTTCAAGATCGGCTTCGGCGCGCGTCATGTCGCCGCGCTCACGCAGCGCGGTGATCGCTTGCTGTAATTGTTGCCGCAACTGCTGCAACAGCCCCTGCCAATCATGTTGCAGGCGGTCGTTGGCCAGACGCATGCCCGCGGATGCCGTCTCCGCCAGGCGCACCGCACCCATGTTTCCGGCGGCGCCCCTGAGTGCATGGCAGGCGTCGCGGAACGCGTCCCAGTCGGTCCCATTGCCCGCCACTTCGAGATCTGCGAGCGATTTGCGCGCATCGCGCACGCACTCGGACAGAAACCGGTGGACGAAGTCCTCGCCGAGCTTCATTTCCCGCAGCTCTTCTAGGATCTGCTGCGAGATCGGACTCGCACCGGCCGCTGCCTCCGGCACCGGCTTGGGTCCGGCATCGGCGACCGTCACCCCGCCCTCGCCGATCTCGGCGAGTTTTTCCAGCAGCCGGTCCAACGCCACGGGCTTGGTCAGGAACGCAAAGGCGCCTGCGCGTTCGCTCTCCAGTTGCGCCTCCGACGTTGCGTCGGCCGTGAGCACAATGAACGGCGTACGCTTGCGTCCGGCCTCCATGAAGCGGGTCTGCTTCATGATCTCGATGCCGCTCACGCCCGGCATGTGCAAGTCGGTGATGACGACGTCGAATGTCTGCGCCTCGAGCGCGTTGAGCACATCATTGCCATCATCGACGATCTGCGGCCGATGCCCGGCCTTCTCCAGCAGCCGGCGCATCACCAGCAAGTTGGAGGATTGATCGTCGGCGACCAGGATGCGCAGCGACCTGACGCGCGCGCGGTGCCGCACGAACGGATCATCGAAGGCAATGATATTGCTGCGATTGGGTTGCGTCGACGCAGTCTCCGCCTCGGCGAGCAGGAACGGCAGCTCGAACCAGAAGTGCGAGCCTGCACCAAGCTGGCTTTCAACCCCGATCCGGCCGCCAAGCAATTCGGTCAGCGCCTTGGCGATCGTGGTGCCCAGCCCGGTACCGCCGTAGCGACGACCGCGGCCGGAGTCTCCCTGTTCGAATGCCTCGAAGATGCGCCCGATGTGCTCCTCGGCGATGCCCACGCCGGTATCGCGTACCGAGATTCGCAACTCCAGCGCAGCATTCCCGACTGGCGCCTGCAACCCCACCTCGAGCGCGACCTTGCCGCGCTCGGTGAACTTGATCGCATTGGACAACAGGTTGACCAGGATCTGGCGCAGGTGCCCACTGTCGCCATGCAACCCATCGGGTACGTCGCGCGCGATGGCGACTTCCAGTGCCAGGCCCTTGACCTGCGCACTTGGCTGCAACATGAGGTGCACGCTGCGGACAAGCTCGGACAGGCTGAAGTCGGCATCGTTGCGCCTGAGCTTGCCGGCCTCGATGGTGGAGAAGTCCAGCACGTCATCCACCAGCAGCTGCAGCGAGCGCGCCGAAGCGTGGATCACCTCGGCGCTGTCGCGCTGTTCAGCGCTAAGCGGCGTGGTCGCCAGCAGTTCCGCCATGCCGACGATACCGTTGAGCGGCGTTCGCAACTCATGGCTCATGTTGGCGAGGAAACGACTCTTGGCCTCGCTCGCCGCTTTCGCCGCCTCGGTGGCATGCACCAGGGCCCGCAGGAGCGAGCTGAGGTACAACGGCACCGCGACCAGCCCGACCAGCAGTCCCCACGCCAGCCACGGGTTCGCCTGCCAGTACGGCGTGCATAGCATCACCGTGAGGAAGGTGACGGCTGCGAAGGCGATCGCCGCGTACAGGAACCGGGGTCCGAAACGCAGGCCGTTGCCGACCGTCACCCACAGCAGCACCACATACATTGGCGCCAGCAGTTCGCCAAGCAGCACCATGCCCACGCCCATCAGGCTGTAGTCGCCAACCATGCCAAGGACGCGTCGCGGATACGACACACCGGGCCGGGCGAAGATCCATGCCACGATGGCCAGGGCAACAACGAACTCGACCGCGAGGAACAGCAGCGACAGCCGCAGGGTTTCGTTGGTTTCGGGCCTGCCGCGGACGATGCCTTCGAGATAGGCGACAACCACCGCCAGCATCACCAGCCGCACGAGCGCCTGCTGGTGTTCGCTGTCGGGCCGATGCGACAGGCGCTGTGCGAGCCTGGAAAAGATCGCGGTCATGGCCCCCGCATCATTCCACGCCCGGCCGCGGGGAGATAGCCGAATAGCGAGTGCAGATGTCCTCCAGTCGCGGACGGTTGCGGAGCAGGGCCTCGACGCAGCGCGGATCGAAATGCCGTCCGCTTTGTTCGCGGATGTAGGCGAGCGCGTCGTCCAGCGGCCAGCTCGGTTTGTAGGGGCGCGGCGACAGCAGTGCGTCGAGCACGTCGGCAAGCGCAACGATCCGCGCCTCGATCGGGATCGCATCGCCGACCAGTCCATCCGGATAGCCGGTGCCGTCGTAACGCTCGTGGTGGCGCAACGCGATCACCGCACCCATCTGGATAAACCGGTTGTGACTGTCGTTGAGCAGTTGGTATCCGATCTGCGGGTGCCTGCGCATGATCCGGATCTCGTCCTCGTCCAGCGGGCCCTTCTTCATCAGCACTGCGTCTGGAATCGCGATCTTGCCCATGTCGTGCAGCGGCGCCGCCAGCTCGATCAGCCGCACCTCGTCCTCGAACATGCCGAGTTCCTCGGCGATCAGCCCAGCGAAGTGCGCCATGCGTTCGAGGTAGGCGCTGGTGCCGGCATCACGGTATTCGATCGCTCGGGCCAGCCGCGACAGCGTCTCGCGCTCGCGCTCCTCGACCTCGTGCATGCTCGACAGCAGCCGCTGCTCCAGCGACATCGCACGCTGCTTCACTGATTCGGACTGCTGCCGCAACTGCAGCAGGTTGCGGCAACGCGACCGCAACTCGCGCGGGCGCACCGGCTTGACCAGGAAGTCGATCACGCCAGCGTCCAGCGCCGCCTGGCGAACCGGTTCATCGCCGACCACCGTCACCAGCACGATCGGCACGTCACGATGCATCAACGGGCGGCGGAAGCGGCGGGCGAACTCCAGCCCGTCCATGCCCGGCATGCGGTAGTCGAGCAACACCAGGTCCGGACGGTTGCCCTCGCACCACTCCAACGCCACCTGCGGATCGCCGAAATCCAGGACCTCCAGCTCGGGGCCGATGTCCTCGAGGATATGGCGCAGCAGGGTGCGGGTCGAATTCTGATCGTCGACAATGACGACATTCACGGAATGGTCCCCAATGAGGAGGCCGCGCATCCATGCATGGCCGTGGCGGCATCCTCGCCGCGGTCGATGGTTTCCGGCAAGTGCCGGCGGAGACTGCCGCCCTGAATGGTTACACGTCCTTTCTCCGCCAACGTGAAAAACGGCAACGGCAGGACACGGCTAGGCGTTGGATTCCGGGCGCATGGTTTCCGGACGCATGTACGGGAACAGCAGGACGTCGCGGATCGAGGCCGAATCCGTGAGCAGCATCACAAGACGGTCGATGCCGACGCCGAGGCCGCCGGTGGGTGGCAGCCCGACTTCCAGCGCGCGGATGTAGTCGGCATCAAAGTGCATCGCCTCGTCATCGCCGCTGTCCTTGGCGTCGACCTGGGCGCGGAAACGAGCGGCCTGGTCTTCCGGATCGTTCAATTCCGAGAAGCCGTTGGCCAGTTCCTTGCCGCCAACGAACAACTCGAAGCGGTCGGTGATGCCCGGCTCGCTGTCCGATTCGCGCGCCAGTGGCGAGACTTCCACCGGATAGTGGGTGATGAAGGTGGGCTGGATCAGGCCGGCCTCGACCGTCTTCTCGAAGATCTCCAGCAGCAGCTTGCCCCAGCCGTACGCCGGCTTGACGTGGATGCCCAGGCGCGCGCAATGCGCCGCCAAGGCTTCGCGATCGCGACAATCGGCGACGCTGATTTCGGGCGTGAGTTCGCGCACCGCTTCCTCCAGCTTCCAGCGGCGGAAGCGCGGGCCGAGGTCGATGGCGTTGCCTTCCCACTGCAACGCGCTGGTGTCCAGCGTTTCCTGCGCGACGTCGCGGATCATCGTCTCGGTCAGGTCCATCACCTCGTCATACGTGGCGTAGGCCTCGTACAACTCGAGCATGGTGAATTCGGGGTTGTGGCGGGTGCTGACACCCTCGTTACGGAAGCTGCGGTTGATCTCGTACACGCGCTCGAACCCGCCGACCACCAGGCGCTTCAAATACAGCTCCGGCGCAACGCGCAGATACAGATCCAGATCCAGCGCGTTGTGATGGGTGACGAAGGGTTTGGCCACGGCGCCGCCGACGATGTAATGCATCATCGGCGTCTCGACCTCCAGGAAGCGGCGCGCGTCGAGCCAGAGCCGGATCGCAGCGATGATCCGCGAACGCTTGACGAACACCTCGCGCGCTTCCGGCGTCACGATCAGGTCGACATAGCGCTGGCGATAGCGTTGCTCGACATCGCTCAGACCATGCCACTTGTCCGGCAGCGGTCGCAGCGACTTGGTGAGCAGGCGCAGCGTGTCGGCCCTGACCGACAGCTCGCCGGTCTTCGTGCGCATCAACGTGCCGGTCGCAGCCACGATGTCGCCCACGTCCCAACCCTTGAACGCGTCGTAGGCGTCACCTAACACCGTGGTCTGGAGGAACAGCTGGATGCGGCCCGACACGTCCTGGATCTGCGCGAACGCGGCCTTGCCCATGACCCGCTTGGCGAGCAGGCGCCCCGCCAATGCGACGCGCCTGCCCTCGCCTTCCAGGGCCTCGCTGGCCCAGCGTTCGGCGTCCGCGTAGGCGTCCTGCAAGTCCTGCGCGTAGTCCGTGCGGCGAAAATCGTTCGGGAACGCCACGCCTTGAGTGCGCAGCGTGGCGAGCTTGGCACGGCGCTCGGCGATGAGGTGGTTCTCGTCGATGGTCGTCGGGGTAGCGTTCTCGGTCATGTCTGCGTTCGTGCGTACGTTCTTGTAGGAGCGACGTAAGTCGCGATTGAAGGTCGCTGCATCCGCAGGTCGCAACTTACGTCGCTCCTACAATCGCAGATTTCCGGCTCAGGCGTCGATACGCTTGGAACCAGCCTCGAGCCCCGACTTCAGGCTGGCCTCGACGAACTCATCGAGGTCTCCATCGAGCACCTTCTGCGTATCGGTGCGCTCGATGCCGGTGCGCAGGTCCTTGATCCGCGACTGGTCGAGCACATAGTTGCGGATCTGGCTGCCCCAGCCGATATCGGACTTGGTCGCCTCCAGCGCATCCTTCTCGGCATTGCGCTTCTGCACTTCCAGTTCGTACAACTTGGCCGCCAGCATCTTCATTGCAGTGTCGCGGTTGGCATGCTGGCTGCGGCCGGTCTGGCAGGCCACGACCGTATTGGTCGGAATATGGGTGATGCGCACCGCCGACTCGGTCTTGTTGACGTGCTGGCCGCCGGCACCGGAGGCGCGGTACACGTCGGTACGCAGGTCGGCCGGATTGATCACGATGTCGATGTCGTCGTCCACTTCCGGCGACACGAACACCGAGGTGAAACTGGTGTGGCGGCGGTTGTCGGAATCGAACGGCGACTTGCGCACCAGCCGGTGCACGCCGATCTCGGTCTTCAGCCAGCCGTAGGCGTAATCGCCTTCGACCCGGAACGTTGCCGACTTGATCCCGGCGACGTCGCCGCCGCTGACTTCCATCAGCTCGGTCTTCCAGCCGCGCGACTCGGCCCAGCGCAGGTACATGCGCAACAGCATCTCGGCCCAGTCCTGCGCCTCGGTACCGCCGGCGCCGGCCTGGATGTCGACGAAGGCCGAGTGCGCATCCATCGGGCCTGCGAACATGCGCGTGAACTCGAGCTGCTCGACGCCACGCGCATAACGCTCGACATCGACGACGATCGCGTTGGCTGTGTCCTGGTCGTCTTCCATCTCGACCAGTTCCAGCAATTCGTCGGCGCCGGCCAGGCCTTCGTTCAATGTGCGAATGCCGTTGACGGTCTTGTCCAGCAGCGAACGCTCGCGGCCCAGCGCCTGCGCGCGCGCGGAGTCGTTCCAGACGTTGGGGTTCTCCAGTTCGCGGTTGACTTCTTCCAGACGCTCGACCTTGGCGTCGTAGTCAAAGATACCCCCTGAGCGAATGCAGCCGGCCGCTGAGGTCGGCGATGCGCTGGCGAACGGGATTGAGTTCGATCATGTCGGCGTTTCTGGTGTGGCAACGAGACTCGCGATTCTAGCGTTGTGGCGCCGAGCTTGCTCAGCTTCGCGGCGCGGCTGTCGAGCAAGCTCGGCGCTACAAGGGCTCGCGGTGCACCACGACCAGCTGGATCGCGTCGCCGCCGCGATAGTTGTCCGGTTCCAGCCGGAAGGCGATGCGGACGCGGGCCGGTGGCGGCTCGCCGCTCCAGCCACCGAATTCGATGGCATTGAGGCGGCGGCCGCCAAGCGCGAGCTCCAGCTTGAGATGGCGTTCACCAACCACGCGCCAGTTCAGCACGTCGAATGCGCCGTCGAACAACGGTTCGGGATAACCCTGCCCCCACGGTCCGCCGTCGCGCAGTGCCACGGCAGCCGCGTGGTTGAATTCGTCCGCCTGCAACTCGCCATCGCTGACGACTTCGGCCTGCAACAGGGCGGGATCGAGCAGCCTGCGTGCCTGCTCGTCCAATGCGATCTGGAAACGCGGCAGCACATCCAGCGTGAGACTCAATCCTGCTGCCATTGCGTGGCCACCGAACTTTGTGATCAGGCCCGGCTGTGCAGCATCGACCGCGGCCAGCAGGTCGCGGATATGCAGGCCCGGAATCGAGCGTGCGGACCCACGCAAGGCCTCGCTGCCCGGCTCGGCCGGCGCGAAGGCAAACACCGGGCGATGCAGCCGTTCCTTCAGCTTCGAGGCCACGAGGCCGACGACGCCCGGGTGCCAGTCGCAGTCGAACAAACACAGCACCGGCGGAACCTCCCCGTCGAGCACGATCCGCGCGACGGCTGCGTCCGCTTCCTCGACCATCTGCTGCTGCACGGCGCGACGTTCACCGTTGATCTCGTTCAGCGTCGCTGCAATCCCGCGCGCATGGCTGTCGTCGTCGCTGAGCAGGCATTCGATCCCCAGCGCCATGTCTTCCAGCCGGCCGGCGGCATTGATACGCGGTGCGACGGCAAAGCCGATGTCGGCCGTGCTCAGCGTGCGCGGATCACGCCCGGCGATGTCGATCAATGCGCGCAGGCCGGCGCAGCCCTGCCCCGCGCGCAGGCGACGCAAGCCGGCGGCGACCAGCGCGCGGTTGTTGGTGTCCAGTGGCACCAGGTCGGCGACCGTGCCGACTGCAACCAGGTCGAGCAGCATCGACAGATCGGGTCCGCCGTCAGAAAAATGTCCTGCCTCGCGCAAGCGCCGGCGCAATGCCAGCAGCACGTAGAACATCACGCCCACGCCGGCCAGCATCTTGCTCGGAAACGCATCGCCAGGCAGGTTCGGATCGACGATCGCATCGGCTGGCGGCAGCACCGCGCCGGGTAGATGGTGGTCGGTGACCAGCACCTGCCAGCCGCGCGCCTTCGCCGCGGTGACGCCGGCGTGGCAGGCGATGCCGTGGTCGACCGTGACCAGCAACTCCGGCTGCAGCGCGGCGAGGTCGTCGACCAGCCCGGGCGACAGGCCATAGCCATGGACGATGCGGTTGGGTACCGCGTGCGAGACGTTGCGCGCGCCCAGCATGCGCAGTCCGCGCACACCGACCGCGCAGGCGGTGGCCCCGTCGCAGTCGAAGTCGCCGACCACGACGATGTGGCGATTCGCGGCGATCGCATCGACCAGCAGCGTGGTCGCGGCGTCGAGGCCACCGAGCGTGTCCGGCGACAGGAGTTGCGCCAGCCGGGGCTGCGCCTGTTCGATGGTGGCCGCGCCACGTGCGGCGTGCAGCCGTTGCAGCAGCGCCGGGGTATTTTCCGGCCACTCGCGGACGTGCCCCGCCTCGCGGCGCCGGATTTTGCTGGCGGTCGTCATCAGTCGAGTGTCACCAGCGGCTTGCGCCACAGCCGCCAGTGTTGCCTGCGCTCGATCGCGAAGCCAACACCATCGGCGAAATCAAACGTCACGCTTGTCAGCGCGCCACGCTCGACAGCGTCGATCATCGGGGCGATCCACTCATTGATGGATTGCATCACGGCTACATCGCGCAGGTCATACAGCCCACTTTCGGCAGAGAGGTCGATCGCGCCCAGTTCCGTATGCGCCATTCCGGTGGCCAGCGCCAGCGCGTTGATGAGCGGATCATTCGACTGGACATGCAGATGTCGCGCGGTGACGCGATCCGGCAGCACGCCCGCGCCCCAGAACCACAACGCGTTCACCGGCGGCCTGCCCGCAGCCGCGCGTCGCGCATTCCACGGATGGTTGTGCAACAGCACCTGCGTCTCGCTCGCCAGCGTGCGCCAACGCCGTGCTTCGCTGCTCGCGTCGTCCGCACCCGGCAGATGCTCGAACAGGTCTGCACCGAGCGCGTCGGCCGGATCGGCGAACGTGGGCAAACTGGTTTCGCGCGGCAGGCGCAGATACCAGCGCGCCGGCGTCGGAGCATCGAGCGTGAAACCGGCATCGCCGAGCAGCGCTCGCAGCGCCGGCAGCAACGCGTTGCTGTCCTCTGGTGTCAGCCGCAGCATGTCGCCGCAGGCCATCAGTCGCGCGCCATTGATGTCGGGGTGGACCCAGGCCGGATCCGCGCGCAGCCATGCGCACGACGCAGCATCGCCGGCGTCGAGATCGCGGGTCAGCGCCGCGACCGGCCAGCCGCGGGGCAGCAGTTCGAAATGGCGCAGCAACTGCGCGCGTTCGCCCGCATCGCCGATCGACAGGCGATCGGCACGTCCCAGCGCACGCGCAACCACATCCGGCAATCGCTGTCCCGCGAGACGGATGCGCGGCGGCAGCAGCAGCGTCGCAGTGGCCAAGGTGTCAGCCTTCGTAACGGACGCCGACGATCTCGTATTCGCGTTGCCCGGCAGGCGCATCGATGGTGACGACGTCGCCCTCGTGCTTGCCGATCAGCGCGCGCGCCACCGGCGAGGAGATCGCGATCAGTCCCTGCTTGATGTCGGCTTCGAGGTCGCCAACGATCTGGTAGGTTTTCTCCTCATCGCTTTCGGCATCGATGAGTTCGACGGTGGCACCGAACACCACCTTCGATCCGGCATTGAGCGTGGCGATGTCGATCACCTGCGCATGCGACAGCTCCCCCTCAAGCTGCTTGATGCGGCCCTCGATGAAGCTCTGCTGGTCACGCGCGGCGTGGTATTCAGCGTTTTCCTTGAGATCACCGTGCGCACGCGCCTCGGCGATCGCGGCGATCACTGCCGGCCGCTTGACCGACTTCAACTCCTCGAGTTCCGCGCGCAGGCGCTGCGCGCCCTTCACTGTCATTGGCGCTCTCATGGGCACGCTCTCATCATGGTCTTGCTCATGCTTCGGCTTCCAGTTCCTTGTGCAGTTCCTGCAGTGCCCACACCGGACCACTGTCGCGATAGTCCAGCGAATGCAACAGGGCCTTCGCCCCGGCGATCGTGGTCGAATAGGTCACGCGGTGCTGCAGCGCTTCACGCCGGATCGAGAACGAGTCGGCGATCGCCTGGCGGCCTTCGGTGGTGTTGACGATATAGGCGATCTCGCCGTTCTTGATCAGGTCGACGATGTGCGGGCGCCCTTCGATCACCTTGTTGATCTGCGCGCACTCCAGGCCTTGATCGCGCAGCCAGCGGGCGGTGCCGCGGGTGGCAACCAGCGAGTAACCGCGCCGCAGCAGTTCCTGTGCGACCGGCAACACCCGCACCTTGTCCGGATCGCGCACCGAGATGAAGGCCTTGCCCGGTGCCGGCGGCTTGATGTTGGCCGCCTCCTGCGCGCGCGCGAATGCCGCGCCGAAGCTGCGGCCGACGCCCATCACCTCGCCGGTGGAACGCATTTCCGGGCCAAGGATCGGGTCAACGCCCTGGAACTTGGCGAACGGGAAGACCGGTTCCTTGACCGAGAAATATTCGGGAACGATTTCCGTGGTCGCACCCTGCTCGGCCAAGGTCTTGCCGGCCATGCAACGCGCCGCGATCTTGGCCAGCGGCATGCCGGTCGCCTTGGACACGAACGGCACCGTGCGCGAGGCGCGCGGGTTCACTTCCAGCAGGAAGATGATGGCGTCGCCGTTGTCATCGGTCTGCACCGCGAACTGCGTGTTCATCAGCCCGACCACGTTCAACGCCTTCGCCAACACGACGACCTGCTCGCGCAGCTGCGCCTGCACCGATTGTGGCAGCGAGTACGGCGGCAACGAGCAAGAGGAGTCGCCGGAATGCACGCCTGCCTCCTCGATGTGCTCCATCACCCCGCCGATCAGCACGTTGCCATCCTTGTCGGCGATGACGTCGACGTCGACTTCGACCGCGTTGTCGAGGAAACGGTCGAGCAGCACCGGAGAATCGTTGGACACCTTGACCGCGTCGCGGATGTAGCGCGACAGGTCGGCATCGGAATGCACCACTTCCATCGCGCGCCCGCCGAGCACGTAGCTCGGACGCACCACCAGCGGATAGCCGATCTCGCGTGCCAGCGCGATGGCCTGTTCGGAATTGCGCGCGGTGCGATTCGGCGGCTGGCGCAGGCCGAGTTTCTCGACCAGCTGCTGGAAGCGTTCGCGGTCTTCGGCCAGGTCGATTGAATCGGGCGAAGTGCCGATGATCGGCACACCGTTGTCCTGCAGCGCCTGCGCAAGCTTCAGCGGCGTCTGCCCGCCGTACTGCACGATCACGCCCTTGGGTTTTTCCAGGTCGCAGATCTCGAGCACGTCCTCGAGCGTCAACGGTTCGAAGTAAAGCCGATCGGAGGTGTCGTAATCGGTCGACACGGTCTCCGGGTTGCAGTTGACCATGATCGTTTCATAGCCATCCTCGCGCAGTGCCAGCGCGGCATGCACGCAGCAGTAGTCGAACTCGATGCCCTGCCCGATCCGGTTCGGCCCGCCGCCGAGGACGATGATCTTGTCGCGGTCGGTCGGCATCGCCTCGCACTCGTCCTCGTAGGTCGAATACATGTAGGCGGTGGTGGTGGCGAACTCGGCCGCGCACGAATCCACGCGCTTGTACACCGGGCGCACGCCGAAGGCGCGACGCAGGGTGCGCACCGCGGCTTCATTGGTGCCGGTGAGCTGCGCGATGCGGGCATCGGAAAAACCCATGCGCTTGAGCGCGCGCATGCGCTTTGCATCGAGTGCGGCAAGCCCGTCGGCAGCAACTTCGCTCTCGACGGCAATGATTTCCTCGATCTGGTCGAGGAACCACGGATCAACGAACGACAGCGCATGCACGTCCTCCACGCTCATGCCGGCGCGGAAAGCATCGGCGAGATAGAAGATGCGTTCGGGACCAGCTTCCTTGACCTCACGGCGCAAGGTCGCCAGATCATCTTCGCTGGCAAGATCCAGGCCGGTCGGATCGAGTCCGACCTTGCCGGTCTCCAGCCCGCGCAGCGCCTTCTGCAGTGATTCCTGGAAGGTGCGGCCCATCGCCATCACCTCGCCCACCGATTTCATCTGCGTGGTGAGGCGCGCGTCGGCCTGCGGAAACTTCTCGAACGCAAACCGTGGAATCTTGGTGACGACGTAGTCGATCGTCGGTTCGAACGAGGCCGGGGTTGCACCGCCGGTGATCTCGTTGCGCAATTCGTCCAGCGTGTAGCCCACCGCGAGCTTCGCCGCGATCTTGGCGATTGGAAAACCGGTCGCCTTCGACGCCAGCGCCGACGAACGCGACACGCGCGGATTCATCTCGATCACCACGACGCGTCCGTCCTGCGCGTTGATGCCGAACTGCACGTTGGAGCCGCCGGTATCGACGCCGATCTTGCGCAGCACCGCGATCGAGGCGTCACGCAGGCGCTGGTATTCCTTGTCGGTCAGCGTCTGCGCCGGCGCAACGGTGATCGAGTCGCCGGTGTGCACGCCCATCGGGTCGAAGTTCTCGATCGAGCAGACGATGATGCAGTTGTCCGCAGTGTCGCGGACCACTTCCATCTCGAATTCCTTCCAGCCCAGCACTGATTCCTCGACCAGCACTTCGCTGGTCGGCGACAGATCGAGACCGCGATTGACGATCTCGATCAGTTCTTCGCGGTTGTAGGCAATGCCGCCGCCGGAACCGCCGAGGGTGAAGCTGGGACGGATGATGGTCGGGTAGCCGACACGCGTCTGGATTTCCAGCGCCTGTTCCAGTGACCTGGCAACCTCGGCCTTCGGACATTCCAGGCCGATTTCCTGCATCGCGACGCGGAATAGTTCGCGATCCTCGGCCATGCGGATCGCATCGCGCGAGGCGCCGATCAGCTCGACGCCGTATTGCTCGAGCACGCCGTGGTCGGCGAGGTCGAGTGCGCAATTGAGCGCGGTTTGTCCGCCCATGGTCGGCAGCAGCGCCTCGGGCCTTTCCTTGGCGATGATCTTTTCGACCGTCTGCCAGTTGATCGGCTCGATGTAGACCGCGTCGGCCATGTCCGGGTCGGTCATGATCGTGGCCGGATTCGAGTTGACCAGCACCACGCGGTAACCCTCGTCGCGCAGCGCCTTGCAGGCCTGCGCGCCGGAATAGTCGAACTCGCAGGCCTGGCCGATCACGATCGGCCCCGCGCCGATGATCAGGATGCTCTGGATGTCAGTGCGCTTTGGCATCGCTCATCATTTTCGCGAAGCGGTCGAACAAATAACCGATGTCGTGCGGCCCGGGGCTCGCCTCCGGGTGGCCCTGAAAGCAGAACGCGGGGCGGTCGGTGCGTGCCAGTCCCTGCAGTGACCCATCGAACAATGAAATATGGGTCACTCTCAAAATCGAAGAAATTCTGGAAGGGTCAACAGCGAAACCATGGTTCTGGCTGGTGATCACGACCTGGCCGGTGTCGAGGTCCTTCACCGGGTGGTTGGCGCCGTGGTGGCCGAACTTCATCTTCATCGTCTTCGCGCCCGAGGCGAGGCCCATCAGCTGGTGCCCGAGGCAGATGCCGAACACCGGGATGCGGGTGCT
>DASZZT010000093.1:0-7841 GCA_035543275.1 Luteimonas sp.
GATATCGCGCTGCTCGATCTTGATCTGCCCGGCATGGATGGACTGGCGCTGGCGCGGCAGCTGCGTGCGCAAGGATTTGAAGCGCCATTGCTTGCCGTCACCGCGCGCGCCGACGCCGACGCCGAACCGCAGTCGCGCGCCGCCGGCTTCGACGGCTTCCTGCGCAAGCCGCTGACCGGCGCGATGCTGGCGGCGGCGATTGAAGCGTTGTTGCCGGTCAACGCTTGATCCGCACCCTACGCAGACATTTACGCCAATGGCTTGGGCGCTATGGCCAAGAAGGCTTGTACGGCGAAGTGCGACAAGGAAAGCTACTGCCTCGTCGTACACGTTTAGTGTGCGCGTTTCAGCTCATCGACAAACTTGAGAGCTTCGCGCCGCACATGGTCGGCCAGGCGCGGATCGATAATGCTCTTGATCCGGCCGCCTTCGATATCCCGCGCCGTTTTGGTCTTGAAGTCGAGGATGGTCTGGGCCGCGCTGAGGATCGCGTTTGTCTCGGGGTTCTGAATCAGCGACTTGGTCACCGTGCCAGGCTCATCGACGAGAGCGGACAGCACCCCGTGCGCGCCGCCCTTGTGAAGATCGCAGAACACCCGGCTGGTCTTCATGCATGTCTCGATCAGCGCGAACTCATCAGGGTCGAGCAAATGGGCGACGAAGCGAGCATGCTCGTCCATGATTTCCGTCCAGAAATGACTCACTTCTGATTTGTCGAACTCGGACTCGCCGAGAGCCAGCGTTTCCAACCGGCGCGTCCAGCGCTCCGCTTCGTGGCGGGTGTGATCGAAGAACAATGGCCACACCAAACTGCGCAAGCTGCCCGCCGTCTGCGCGTCACCCAGCCGGGCCTTGTACTCGACGAAGGGTTTGATTTCCTCCAGCACCCTACCGGCGAATGACTTCAGTGCGCTGGGTTCGGGTGGGCCTTCTGCCTCGATGCGTGCGTAGAGTGCGGTGAACGTCTTATGGAACCGATCGGCTTCGTCGCGTTCTTTTGCTGCCAATTCCGGCGGCATGAGCAGGACGAAGAACAGCGCATGCTCGGCCATGATGTCGACGGCAAACCGTGCGTCGGCCCATGCATGCAGACTCGGAGATTGCTCGTCCAAGGCGGGCAAGATCATCGGTTTTTCATAACTGGACTCTGCCGAGTCACCACCGCTGCGGGTATGCACGACGAATCCGGGGACTTGCGGGAGGGGTCGCATGGCTGAGCGTTGCATTCCTTCCGGGAGCTGTGATTGAGTGGGGTTCATTGGTACACCTCCTGCCCGCGACAATCGCGGAGATAAGAATCTATTCCCGGAGGCGAGAGTCTTGAAGTGATACTCCGGGTTCCCATCGTTAAGTCCGCTGCTGACAGTCAACGGCCGTTTTTCGCGTGACCGGGTAGCAGACGAAGCGCGACTTAGCGTTGCCGATCTCGGCAGCGGTGGCTACCGATATATGTGTAAAGGAGCTGCGCGGTGTCGGAGGTACTTCTTCAGGCGGCTTCTAGCCGAACCTGACGCTCAACGAGGACTGTGCACGTGCACCGCATCCACCAGCGCGGCGACGTGCTCCGGCGCCATGTCCGGTGACAGGCCGTGGCCGAGGTTGAAGACGTGGCCGTCGCGCGAGCCGTTGTTGCCCGCGGCATAACTGTCGAGCGCAATGCGCACCTGCGACCTGATCGCGTCCGGCGAGCCGTACAGCATCGCCGGATCGAGGTTGCCCTGCAGCGCGACCTTGCCCTGCGTGCGGCGCGCGGCTTCTTCCAGCGTCACCGTCCAGTCGACGCCGAGGCCTTCCGTGCCTGATGCCGCGAGTTCTTCCAGGTACGGCGCGTTGCCCTTGCCGAACAGGATCAACGGCGTGCGGTCCGCGCCGTCGCCGCGTTCCAGTTCACTGGCGATGCGGACCAGATATGGCAGCGAGAATTCGCGATACATCGCCGGCGACAGCACGCCGCCCCAGGTGTCGAACACCTGCAACGCCTGGGCACCGGCGGCGCGTTGCGCGGACAGGTATGCAATTACCGCATCGGTGTTGACCGAAAGCAGCTGGTGCAGCGCGGCCGGATCGTCGAGCGCGAGCGCCTTGATCATCGAAAAGTTGTCGCTGCCGCCGCCCTCGACCATGTAGCAGGCCAGCGTCCACGGGCTGCCGGAAAACCCGATCAGCGGCACGCGGTTATCGAGTTCGCGGCGGACGAGGCGCACGGCGTCCATCACGTATCGCAGCTCGGTTTCCATGTCCGGCACCGCGAGTTTCGCGATATCGGCCGCGCTGTGCACCGGGCGCTCGAACTTCGGGCCTTCGCCGTCGACGAAATACAGGCCCAGGCCCATCGCGTCGGGAATGGTGAGGATGTCTGAGAACAGGATCGCGGCGTCGAGGTCGAAGCGCGCCAGTGGTTGCAGCGTCACTTCGCAGGCGAGGTCCGGATTCTTCGCCATTGCCAGGAAGCTGCCGGCGCGGGCGCGGGTTTCGCGATACTCAGGCAGGTAGCGGCCGGCCTGGCGCATCAGCCAGACCGGCGTGCGGTCAACGGGTTCGCGGCGCAGCGCGCGCAGAAGGCGGTCGTTCTTGGGGGTGACGGACAAATCGGTTCTCGCTTTCTGGATTCGCGCAGGAAAAGGCAGGAAAAGGGGTCAGAGTGAATTTCGCACCCGACATCCCGACGGTTGCCGCGCATCCGGCGGGCGAAACTTCACTCTGACCCCTTTTCCCTCTTACGACTTCGGCGCTTCCGCGCCTTGGGTGAACATCAGCTGGAAGCCTTTTTTCAGCTGCAGGTCGCGGGCGTGTTCGAGCGCGGCCAGTGCGCTGGCCTGGTCGAGGTATTGCTCTCGCTTGAGCGTGCTGCGGCCACCCATCTGGCCGGCCTCGCGCACCAGCGTCCAGCCGCCGAGCAGGTCGGCTTCCAGTTGCAATTGCACGAAGTGCGGGGCTTCGCGGCCATCGGGGCGTTGTTGCAGGAGCAGGCGCATAGGGCAATTGTAGCTGGGGTGCCCATGCACGCCGCCCTCCGGGTCTGCGAAACTGCGCTGCCGATTGGTTAGCGAAGCACGGCGAGAACGGCTTCGTCGGGGACGTTGGCGACGATTCTTGCCGCGCCGGGGCGGTCCCAGAGGATGAAGCGCAGGCCGCTTGCGCCGGCTTTCTTGTCCAGGCGCATGCGCGCAAGCAGCGTATCCGGATCAAGTCCCGGCGGCAGTGAAGTGGGCAAGCCGAAGCGGACGAGCAGGGAACGCAGACGTTCGCTGTCATCGACATCTGCGATGCCGAGTGCGGTCGACAACCGCGCCGCCAGCACCATCCCGACCGCTACCGCCTCGCCATGGTTCAGCCCGCCGTAGCCCTGTTCGCTCTCGATCGCGTGGGCGAAGGTGTGGCCGAAGTTGAGCAGCGCGCGTTCGCCATGCTCGAACGGATCGCGTGCGACGATCGCGGCCTTGTGCGCGCAGCTGCGGGCGATGGCTTTGGCGAGTGTGGCGTCGTCGCGGGCGAGCAGCGCGTCGGCGTGCGTGCCAAGCCAGTCGAGGAAGTCGGCATCGACAATCGCGCCGTACTTGATCACCTCGGCGAAGCCGGCGCGCAGTTCACGCTCCGGCAACGACTTCAGTATGGCCGTGTCGGCGAACACCGCGCGCGGCGGATGGAACGCGCCGACCAGGTTCTTGCCCTGCGGCAGGTCGACCGCGGTCTTGCCGCCGACCGAGGAGTCGACCATCGCCAGTAAAGTGGTAGGCAGCTGCACGACGTCGATGCCACGCATCCAGCACGCCGCCGCGAATCCGGCGAGGTCGCCGACCACGCCGCCGCCGAGCGCGAACACACAGGCGTCGCGGGTGGCGCCGAAGTCGGCGAGCTCGCGCATCAGCTCGGCGAAGCTGGCGAGCGTCTTTGCCGATTCGCCGGCGGGCAGGCAGGTGACCATCACCGTCGCTGCGGGCAATGCGCTCTGCAACGCGGCCGCAAGCTGAGGCGCATACAGCGGCGCGACATGGCTGTCGCTGACGATAAGCACGTGGTGACCGCGCACGTGCGCCGCCAGCGCTGCGCCATCGTCGAGCAGTCCGCGGCCAATCGTGATGCGATACGGCTGCGCGCCGGCAACCTCCACCGTGCGGGTCGCGACGCTCATGCCGCGACCGCGCCGCGTTGCCAGTGCTCAGCCAGCAACCGCGCCAGCTGGCAGGCGGCGTCGTTGGACGCCAGCCCGTTGGTGTCGAAACGCAGGTCGGCGACTTCGGCATACAGCGGCTCGCGCGCGATCGCGAGTTGGCGCAGCACGTCCTCGCGATCCTCGCGTTGCAGCAGCGGCCGGGTGCGATCACGCGCCAGCCGTTCCAGCTGTCCGGCGACATCGACCTGCAGGTACACCACGAAACCACGCGCGCGCATGCGCTTGCGGTTGTCGGCGTCGAGCACCGCGCCGCCACCGGTGGCGATCAGCTGGCCGTGGCTGCCAAGCAGTTCCGCCAGTGCAGCGCGTTCGCGCGCGCGGAAGCCGGCCTCGCCCTCGCATTCGAAGATGGTGCCGACCGCGGCACCGGTGCGCAGTTCGACGTCGCGGTCGGCGTCGACGAAGGCCAGGCCGAAGCGCTCGGCCAGGCGCTTGCCGATCGACGATTTGCCGGCGCCCATCGGGCCGACCAGGACGAGATTCGGTGCGGGATTCATGACCGGGATGCTAGCAGCGCGGCGGCGCTAGCGTCTCCTTAACAAGCTGGCGCCTAGGCTGGCGCGGCCGACGGATGGTCCGTCGGGAACCTGTAAATGGAGAACGCCCATGTCGGTCGCCAAGATCATCGAACTCAATGCCGCGTCGAAAACCAGCATGGAAGACGCGGTCAAGGTCGGACTGAAAAAGTGCGCGGAATCGGTCAAGAACATCAAGGGCGCGTGGGTCAACGAGCTCAAGGTGGTCACCGACGACAACGGCAACGTCACCGAGTGGCGGGTGAACCTGCGGGTCAGCTTCGTGATCCAGTAAGCCGCGCATGCAAGGAAAAGGGGTCAGAGTGAATTTCGTGCCGACTCACCCGCAACCTGGCGAGAACATGGGTCACGAAACTTCACTCTGACCCCTTTTCCGGCCTGCGTTGTGCATCCAGGCGGATGGTCTTGTCGGCAATCCCGGGCCAGGTCCGTAGCGCCTGGCGGCTGACGCGCTCGAAGAATTGCACGAAACGCTCCACCTGCGGCCGCATCATCGCCGTGCGCCCGGGATTGGCCGCCTGCAGCGTTTGTTCCTGCTGCCAACGCCACTCGGGCACGATCTCGAAGCCCGGCCCCTGCAGGACCAGCATCCGCGGCAGGCGCTGCCAGAGCGGCGGATAGTCGTTGGCGAGTGCGGCGTTGCACCAGCGGCGCCAGCTGCCGTCGCGGTCCTCGTCGCGTTCAAGCGCATTGATCGGCGCGACCAGCTCGGCCGGCGTCTGTGCCGGCACCTTGAGGAACCAGCCCTCGAACAGCACCAGGTCCACAGCGCGCACCAGCGGCCAGCGCGAAGGCGGCAATCGCTGGTCGGCGATCTTGTCGAAGCGCGGCAGCCTGGTTGCGCAACCTTCGCGCAAGGCATCGATCACCTCGCACGCCAGCGCGACGTCGTGTGTCCCCGGCGGGCCGCGCGTGGCCAGCAATGGATGCACGCTGCGGGCGAGCCGCTGACGTTCGCGCTTGCCGAGATAGAAGTCATCGATCGACAACGCCGCTACGCGGAAGTTGCGCCCGCCTTTGGAAGGTATGCGGGCCAAGGCCGCGACCTGTGCCGACAACGTCGACTTGCCGGTGCCCTGCAATCCGGCGATGGCGTAAACATGACTGTCTTGCGTCCGCGCGTCGTCGAGTACGGCCGCGACGAAGGCGTCGGCGTAACCCTGTTTCACCGGCGGATGCGTGCGAGCGGACATCGCGCGACAATAGCGCAATGACCGACCACGCCCTGTACGCCGAAGCCATAGCGACCTTCGCGCAGTTGTTCGACGAAGCGCTGGCCGCCGGCGAGCCCGACCGCACCGCGATGACCGTTGCCACCGCCGCGCTCGATGCACGGCCATCGGCGCGCACCGTGCTGCTGAAGGCGTTCGACGCCCGCGGCTTCGTGTTCTACACGCATCTGGATGGCCGCAAGGGCCGCGAACTGCAGGCCAACCCGCAAGCGGCGCTGCTGTTCCACTGGCCGCGCGTGCGCGCTGGCGTGCAGGTGCGGATCGAGGGCGCGGTCGAGTGCGTCAGCGACGCCGAAGCCGACGCCTATTTCGCCACGCGTCCGCGCGTCAGCCAGCTCGGCGCGTGGGCGTCGAAGCAGTCGGAGACGCTGGCCTCGCGCGAGGAGTTCGCGCAGCGGCTGGCGTCGGTCGAACAGCAGTTCGAAGGCCGCGAAGTGGCACGCCCGCCGCGCTGGAGCGGCTTGCGGACCAAACCCGAGAAGATCGAGTTCTGGTACGGCGCCGACTTCCGCCTGCATGAGCGCCAGTTGTACGAGCGTGATCGCGCCGGTGATTGGTCGAAGCGGATGCTGTATCCGTGACGGCGCGTTCCGTAACTGCGTGCATCGGTCCCCGCCGCATCGTCTGCCTGACCGAGGAACCCACCGAAACGCTGTATGCGCTCGGCGAGCAGGATCGCATCGTCGGTATCAGCGGCTTCACCGTGCGGCCTGCGATCGCGCGTCGCGAGAAACCGAAGGTCAGCGCGTTCACCAGCGCGAAGATCGGCGAGATCCTCAAGCTCAGGCCGGACTTCGTGATCGGTTTCTCGGATATCCAGTCCGAGATCGCCGCCACATTGATCAAGAATGGCATCGAGGTCTGGATCAGCAACCACCGCAGTGTCGACGGCATTCTCGACTACGTGCGCCGGCTCGGCGCGCTGGTCGGCGCAAGCGACAAGGCCAATGCCTATGCCGACGAACTTCGACGCGGGCTCGACGCCATCGCGCACGAAGCCGCGACGTTGCCGCAGCGGCCGCGAGTCTATTTCGAAGAATGGGACGAACCGCTGATCAGCGGCATCCAGTGGGTCGCCGAGCTGGTACGAATTGCCGGCGGCGACGACATCTTCCCGGAGCGCGCGGCCGAATCGCTGGCAAAACAGCGCATCCTCGAAGACCCGGATGAGGTGATCCGACGTGCGCCCGACATCATTTTCGGCTCATGGTGCGGCAAGAAATTCCGCCCGCAAAAAGTCGCGGCGCGGCCGGGGTGGGATGCGATCCCGGCGGTGCGCGATGGCGAGCTGCACGAGATCAAGTCGCCGATCATCCTGCAGCCGGGGCCCGCGGCGCTGACGGACGGCGTACGCGAGATCGCGCGGATCATCCGCGCCTGGTAGGCTGAAAAGGGGTCAGAGTGAAGTTTCGCGACGCGGTATCACGCCCGATCGCAGGTCAATCAGTGCGAAATTCACTCTGACCCATTTCCGCTACTGCGGGTAAAACTCGCGCTGCAATTGCAGCGTCGAGATGGCGCCACCGGCGCGCACCACGGTGAGGTCGAAGCGCAGCGTGTCCGGCAGCGTGGTCGTGACCGTGCCGACGTAGTCGATCAGGTCACCGGTTTTGAGTTCGCGCATCGCGATGTCCTGCTTGCCACCGCGCAGGTCGGTGGCGGTGGCGGTGATGGTCGCCGGCAGCGCGCTGGCGCTGGCGTCCGGGCCCTGGCGCACCGCAACCAGCAGCAGCACCGTTTTCGGGTCGCGGGCGATGTCGTACTGGCGCGCGATTGCCTCGTTGAGCATCGAGGTCTGGATCACGCTGGCGCGCACGCTGACATCGCCGACGCGGGCGATCGCGTCCGATTGCGCGCCGTCCGTGGACGTAGAGGCGTTCGACGTCGAAGCACCCACGG
>DASZZT010000094.1:0-6749 GCA_035543275.1 Luteimonas sp.
GGCTGCCACATGGGTCTCCTCTATACTCCGCGGCCACGACACCTGCAACACGCAACCAAGCAAGGACTCCTGCCCGATGCCCCGTATTCGTCGCCTGCTGCGCTGGGCGCTGCTCGCCTTCGCCGGCATCGTCGTGCTGGGCCTGCTGGCACTGGGCACCCTGTATTTCGTGGTGTCGTCGAAGCTGCCGGACGTGCAGGCGCTGCGCCACGTCGAGCTGCAGGAGCCGATGTACGTCTATGCCCGCGACGGCCGCCTGATGGCGCTGTTCGGCGAAATGAGGCGCTATCCGGTCAATATCGCGCAGGTGCCCGAGCGCATGAAGCAAGCCTTCATCGCGATCGAGGACAACCGCTTCTACCAGCACCACGGCGTAGACTACAAAGGCGTCGTGCGCGCGGTCTGGCTGCTGGCGACCACCCACGACAAGCGCGTGCCCGGGGGCTCCACCATCACCCAGCAGGTGGCGCGGCAGTTCTTCCTGAGTTCCGAATACAGCTACACCCGCAAGCTCGCCGAGATGCTGCTGGCGATGAAGATGGAGCGCGAGCTGAGCAAGGACGAGATCTTCCAGCTCTACCTCAACAAGAGCTTCTTCGGCAATCGCGCCTACGGCATCGGCGCCGCGGCCGAGTACTACTACGGCAAGAAGCTGGCGCAGCTGGATCTGGACGAGATGGCGACGCTGGCCTCGATCCCGAAGTTCCCCTCCAGCGGCAACCCGGTCACCAACCCCGAACGCGCGCGCATCCGCCGTGACTACGTGCTGCAGCGCATGCGCGAACTCCGCTTCATCACCCGCGCCGACGAGAGCGCCGCGCAGGCCGTGCCGATGCACGCCACCCCGCACGAGCGCCCGGTCGAGGTCAGCGCGCCATACGTGTCGGAAATGGTGCGCCGGGAAATGCTCGCGCGCTTCGGCGGCGACGTGCTGACCAAGGGCTACCACGTCACCACCACCATCGATCCGGTGCTGCAGGCTGCGGCGATCGCGGCGATCCGCGACGGCCTGGAGAGCTACGACCACCGCCATGGCTGGAACAAGGTCGAGCAGCATTTCGACCTGGCCAGCGACGAAAACGCAGCCACGGCCAGTGCGCGGCTGCGCGGGATCGTGGTCGAAGGCGACCTGCTGCCGGCGATCGTCGTGCGCAGCGGCGACGGCAGCGCCGATGTGGTCCTGGCCGACAGCTCGACGGTAACCCTCGATGCCGCCGCCAGCCGCTGGGCCGGCCGCAGCCCGGCTGCACTGGTGAAGCGTGGCGACGTGGTGCGGGTGCGGCGGATCGCCGCCGCAGCGGGCAAGGACCGCGAGCCTGCCAAACCGGTCGCGGTCAGCTGGCGACTGGACCAGCTGCCGCGCGCGCAATCCGCGCTGGTCTCGCTGGAACCGGAAACCGGGGCGCTGCGCGCGCTGGTCGGCGGCTTCAGCTTCGCCGGCAACAAGTTCAACCGCGCCACCCAGGCGCGGCGCCAGCCAGGCTCCAGCTTCAAGCCGTTCCTGTATGCCGCGGCCTTCGCGCGCGGCTTCAACCCGGCCTCGATCGTGCTCGACGCGCCGGTGGTGTTCCAGGATCGCCGCGGCCACATGTGGCGGCCGCAGAACGACAGCGGCAACTTCGTCGGCCCGATACGCCTGCGCGAGGCGCTGGTGCAATCGCGCAACCTGGTCTCGGTGCGCCTGCTCGATGCCATTGGCGTGGACTATGCGCGCAAGTACATCAGCCAGTTCGGCATCGACGAGGCGTTGCTGCCGCCGAACCTGTCGATGTCGCTGGGCAGCGCCTCGCTGCCGCCGCTGATGATGGCGCGCGGCTACGCGGTGTTCGCCAACGGCGGCTTCCGCATCACCCCCTGGTTCATCGATGAGGTCCGTGATCGCAATGGCAAGCTGATCTTCAAGGAAAAGCCCGCCACTGCCTGCCGCGGTTGCGGCGTGCAGACTGTCAATGGAAAAGCGGTGCAAACGTCCAATGTCGTCGCCGGGTTCGACCTCAGTCCCGGCGGCGCGGTACCAGTCGCCAGCGCTGATGCCAAGGGCAAGCTCACCACGCCGCCCAAGCCTGCCGCGACGCTGCCGGCCGACACCGTGCTGGCACCACGCGCGATCGACGAACGCATCGCCTACCAGCTGGTGTCGATGATGCGCGACGTGGTCCAGCGCGGCACCGGCATCGCGGCCAAGGTGCTCGGCCGCGAGGACGTCGGCGGCAAGACCGGTTCCACCAACGACCATCGCGACGCCTGGTTTTCCGGTTTTGGTGGCGACCTGGTCACCACCGTGTGGGTCGGGCGCGACGATTTCCGTTCGCTCGGTTATCGCGAATACGGCGGCAAGGCGGCGTTGCCGATCTGGATCGACTACATGCGCGTGGCGTTGAAGGATCGCCCGATCACCTCCAACGATCCGCCGGAAGGCATGGTCAAGGTGGCGGTCAGCGCCGGCGGCCAGTTGCTGCCGACCACGTCGAGCGGCGGCATCACCGAGTACGTCAAGGCCGAAGACCTCGAACGCATGGAAAACTACGTCGACACCGGCCCGGAGCAGCAGTCGCAGGACGAAGCGGCGTTCGACATTTTCTGACGCGGCACTTTTTGCGAGACCCGGCCTTGATCGCGGGACCTCTCGCGGGTGAATGACGGCGCGATGCGGTAGAGTCGGCCCGGGTTCGACTGGAGGCCGCGTCATGCACCACGCCCGTCAGCACGCCGAAACCCGCATCCGTGAACGTCGCCATCGCCTCGCCCACGAGGCTGCGCGACTGATGGCCGAAGGTGGCATTCGTGATTTCCACCTGGCCAAACTCAAGGCCGCTGAGCGGCTGGGCATCACCGACGACGCCTCGCTGCCACGCAACCGCGAGATCGAAGACGCCTTGCGCCAATACCAGCGCCTGTTCCGCGGCGACGCCCATGCGAGCGCACTGCGGCTGCGGCGCGAAGCCGCATTGCGTGCGCTGGACTTCTTCGCCGATTTTGATCCGCGCCTGGTCGGGCCGGTGCTCGACGGCACCGCCGATGAGCACTCTCCGGTCGCGCTGCATCTGTACACCGACGAGGCCGAAGCCGTGCCGCGCTTCCTCGCCGAACACCGGATCCCGGCCGAGGCGCGCACCCGCCGCCTGCGGCTTGATCGCGAACGCCAGGACGATGTGCCGGTCTGGCTGTTCAGCGCCGAAGACCTGACCTTCGATCTGACCGTGCTACCGCATGACGCGCTGCGCCAGGCGCCGCTGTCGGGCATCGACGAGAAGCCGATGAAGCGCGCGTCGTTGACGCAGTTGCGCGAATTGTTGGCTGAGGACGAGATCGCCGGCTACGAAGTCAGCCAGCGCAACCCGGGTTGAGCGAAGCGAACCCGGGGCTGTTCGCACAAAGCCCCGGGTTACGGATCATTGCCGCGTGGCGAGGCGTTCGCTTCAGCGCTTGTCGATGCCGACGTAGTCACGCTCGGCGTAGCCGGTATAGAGCTGGCGCGGGCGGCCGATCCTGGCCTCCGGATCGGTCTGCTGCTCCAGCCAGTGCGCGACCCAGCCGGTGGTGCGCGCAATCGCGAACATCACCGTGAACATCTCGGTGGGGATGTTGAGCGCCTTGTAGATGATGCCGGAATAGAAGTCGACGTTCGGGTAGAGCTTGCGCTGGATGAAGTAGTCGTCCTTGAGCGCGGCCTCCTCCAGCTTCAACGCCACTTCCAGCAGTGGGTCGTTGACGCCGAGCTCGGCCAGCACCTCGTGGGTCATCTCGCGGATGATCTTGGCGCGCGGGTCGAAGTTCTTGTAGACGCGATGGCCGAAGCCCATCAGGCGGAACCCGGATTCCTTGTCCTTGGCCTTGTCGACCGCGGATTGCACGTTCGCAGGCTTGCCGATCTCGGCGAGCATCTTCAGCACCGCCTCATTGGCGCCGCCGTGGGCGGGTCCCCATAGCGCGGCGACACCGGCGGCGACGCAGGCGTACGGGTTGGCACCGGTGGATCCGACCAGGCGCACGGTCGAAGTCGATGCGTTCTGCTCGTGGTCGGCATGCAGAATGAACAGCAGGTCGAGCGCGCGCGCGGCGACCGGCTTCAGCATCAGCGGCTCGCTCGGCACCTCGAACATCATGTGCAGGAAGCGGTCGACGTATTCGAGGCTGTTGCGCGGATAGCGCAAGGGCCAGCCGATCGAATGCCGGTAGCACGCAGCCGCAATCGTCGGCACCTTGGCGATCAGGCGCACCGCCGCAAGCCGGCGCTGCTCCGGATCCTCGAGGTCCAGGGTGTTGTGGTAGAAGCTCGCCATCGAACCAAGCATGCCGACCAGCATCGCCATCGGATGCGCGTCATGGCGGAAACCGCCAAGGAAACTCTTGAACGCTTCATGCAACATCGTGTGATGCGTGACTTCGTTCTCGAAGTTCGCCTTGTCGCCCGCCGTCGGCAGTTCGCCGTGCATCAGCAGATAGGCGACCTCGGTGAAGCTGGAATGCTTTGCCAACTGCTCGATCGGGTAGCCGCGGTACATCAGCACGCCGGCATCGCCGTCGATGTAGGTGACCGCCGACTTGCACGCCGCGGTCGCGGTGAAGCCTGGATCGTAGGTGAAATAGCCGGCTTCGTTCGGCAGCCTGGCGATGTCGATGCAAGGGTTGCCCAGCACCGGTTTCTCGACCGGTAGCATCACCGACTTGTCGCCGGCGTTGAGCGTGACCTGTTCAACGGGCGTGTTGGCAGCAGCGGACACGGCGCACTCCTGGAATCATGCGTGCCCGCGGCGCGGCGGCCTGGGTACGAGGGGGATACTTGGGAGATCGAGGCCGCGGCTGGAACCACGGCAGGCGCAAATTATCGCATAGGCCTATTGGCGTCATGGTTCTGCCGCGACCGGAGCGGCAGTGAAGAAACGACGGAAGCCACAACACGCCGCCGCCGCCGATCAGCCCCGCAAATGCGAACGACCGCCAAGAGGCGGCCGCTGCAGGGCATTGCCGAAAATCCGCTTACTTCAGCGCGTATTACTTCTGCGCGTAGCGCTTGCGGAACTTGTCGACGCGGCCGCTGGTATCCATCAGCTTGCTCTGACCGGTGTAGAACGGGTGCGAGGCCGACGAGATGTCGATCTTGATCAGCGGGTAGTCGTTGCCGTCCTGCCACTTCACCGTCTCCTTGCTGGAGAGGGTCGAGCGGGTCAGGAAACGGAAATCGGAGGTCATGTCCTGGAACACGACGTCGCGGTATTCGGGGTGGATGCCGGCTTTCATTGGCTGCAACCAGTTCTGCGCAGGGAAAGAGCGGCATTTTAGCCAGTTTCCGCCTGTGGGCGCAACCTGCTGGATCCGCCCGACCCATCGGCAGTGAAGCCCCGCCGGAATCCTGCCGGTCGCGGGCTCAGGCGCTGGCGTAACGCGCCGCGCCGCCGACCCAGCGCGCGATCACGCGATCAACGGTCTCCGGCGCCTCGGACAGCAAGCGATCGGCGAGCTCGCGTACTTGCGGCAGCAGCGCCGCGTCGCGGCCGAGATCGGCGATGCGGAAGGCCGGCAACCCGGTCTGGCGGGTACCCAGCAGTTCACCGGGCCCGCGCAGTTCCAGATCCTTCTCCGCAATGACGAAACCATCGAAGGTCTGCCGCATCGTCTCCAGCCGCTGCCGGGCCAGCGGCGACAGCGGCGACTGGTACAGCAGCACGCAGCTCGACGCCGCGCTGCCCCGTCCCACCCGTCCGCGCAACTGATGCAGCTGCGCAAGGCCAAGACGCTCTGCATTCTCGACGATCATCAGCGATGCATTCGCCACGTCGACGCCGACTTCGATCACGGTCGTCGCGACCAGCAGGTCGAGTTCGCCATGCTTGAACGCACGCATCGTCGCCTGCTTGGCCGCGGACTTCATTCGGCCATGCACCAGGCCGATGCGCAACGCCGGAAGCGCTGCGGAAAGCGTCTCGAAGGTCGTCTGCGCGGCCTGCGCCATCACCTCATCGGAATCGTCGATCAGCGTGCACACCCAATACGCCTGCCGGCCCTCGGCGCAGGCATTGCGAATGCGTTCGACAAGTTCAGGGCGGCGTTCTGCGCTCAGTGCGACCGTCTGCACCGGCGTGCGTCCGGGTGGCAGCTCGTCGATCGCGGAAACATCCAGGTCGGCGTAGGCCGCCATCGCCAGCGTGCGCGGGATCGGGGTTGCGGTCATCACCAGCTGGTGCGGCATGCTGCCGCGACTCGAGCCCTTGTCGCGCAAGGCCAGGCGCTGATGCACGCCGAAGCGGTGCTGCTCGTCGACGATCGCCAGTGCAAGATCATGGAAGACGACGCCTTCCTGCATCAGCGCATGGGTGCCGACCACGACCTGCGCGGTGCCCGAAGCCACGTCCGCCAGCACCGCGCCGCGCGCCTTGCCGGTGACCTTGCCGGCCAGCCATGCCACACGCACGCCGAGCGGTTCCAGCCAGCCTCGCATGTTGACGAGGTGCTGCTCTGCCAGCAGTTCGGTCGGCGCCATCAACGCGACCTGCTTGCCAGCCTCGACCGCGAGCATCGCCGCCAGCGCGGCGACCACGGTCTTGCCGCTGCCGACATCGCCCTGCATCAGCCGCAGCATCGGCGTGGGCCGCGCAAGGTCATCGCGCAACTGTGCGAACACGCGCTGCTGCGCACCGGTCAGCGCGAACGGCAGTGATGCGCGCAGGCGATCCACCAGCGCGCCCGGCCCGGCCAATGCCGGCGCGCGATGCTGCTGCATGGCGATGCGCTGACGACGCAGGCTGAGG
>DASZZT010000095.1:0-33020 GCA_035543275.1 Luteimonas sp.
CGACGGCTCCACCGCTTACCTGACCGGGCACGTGGCCACCCGCGCGCTGCGCGAGCAGGCCCATTCCATCGCCCACGCCGCCATCGCCGCGCTGGCCGCGGAAGGCAAGATGACCGCCAAGGACGTGGCGCGCGCGATCAAGCTGTACAAGATCGACAGCGACAAGCCGAACCCCCTGTTGGCGTAAGCATTTGGCCGGTGCCACCGCGTGAGCGACGCCGCAGGTGCACGGCATATCGGTCCGGCCCGCCCACCGGAAGCTGAACGGGCGCATCGCCGCTCAGCAAAATCACCACAAATTGACTCGGGCGCTGCGAGGGTGAGGTGTCACATTCCCACCAGTCGAAGGAAATTCGCCATGCAAATCAAATTCCTCGCCCTTTCCATCGCGGCTGCGGCCTCGCTCGCTGCGTGCACCACCCGTCCCGTCGTGGTCAACACGCCCGGCCCGGGCTCGACCGTGATCCAGGTTCCCGTACCGGCCAATTCCAACATGATGCTGACCGACAGCGTCCGCGCCGCGCTGACGTCCGGCATGGGCACCGATGCCACAGGTATCGACGTGCGCGTCGACGGCTCCACCGCTTACCTGACCGGGCACGTGGCCACCCGCGCGCTGCGCGAGCAGGCCCATTCCATCGCCCACGGCACCGCGGGCGTGACCAACGTTGTGTATGAAGGGTTGATGGTCCAGTAACGCCGACCGCGCCGCCTCTCCGCGATGTGGAGAGGCGGCGCGCGTTCCACGCAAGCACCGTCCCCGCACCTTGTCAGCCTGCGCCGTCGTGGGCAGCATGGCCGCATGCATGCGCTGACGTTCTCCCGCTTCGGCGGCCCCGAGGTCCTGGAATGGACCGCCTTGCCCGATCCGCAACCCGCGCCGGGCGTGGCGGTGGTGCGCACGCGCGCGATCGGCCTGAACTTCGCCGACATCTACCGGCGCCAGGGGCGCTACCACCTGACCGGGTCGCCGCCGTGGATCGCCGGTTACGAAGCCTCCGGCGAGATCATCGCCCGGCACGACACTGATTCCGATAGCCGCTTCCGGATCGGCCAGCGCGTCGCGTTCGCCGACAGCGCATTCGCCAACGCCGAACAGGTCGCGGTGCCGCTCGATCATCTGATCGCGCTGCCCGACCACATCGACCACGACACCGCCGCCGCGCTGCTGTTGCAGGGCCTCACCGCGCAGTTCCTGGTCGAAGACAGCCATGCGCTGCACGCAGGCGAGACCGTGCTGGTGCACGCCGCAGGCGGCGGCGTCGGCCAGCTGCTGGTGCAACTCGCGCGGGCCAAGGGCGCGCAGGTGATCGCGCTGGCTTCGTCCGAGGACAAACGCCGCGCCGCGCTTGCCGCGGGCGCGATGCACGCGGTCGACTCGGGTGACGGCTGGCCCGCACGCGTGCGCGCACTGGCACCGGGCGGCGTGGATGTGGTCTACGATTCGATCGGCCGCACCCTGACCGACAGCCTCGCGCTCGCGCGCACCGGCGGCACCGTGGTGTTTTTCGGCATGGCCGCCGGCGATCCGGACCCGGTCGATCCGCGGATGCTGATGGACCGCTCGCTGACGCTGGTCGGCGGCGATCTGTGGAACGTGCTCACCACCGCCGATGCAAGACAGCAACGCGCTGATCGCCTGTTCGCGGCCGTGCGCGACGGCCATCTGGCGCTATCCGTCGCCGCGCGCTTCCCGCTGCGCGAGGGCGCGCAGGCACACGCGTTGCTGGAAAGCCGCGGGAGTGTCGGCAAGGTGTTGTTGATTCCTTGATTCGCTGCAGCGGCAGTGACGGCTCACCCGAACGAAACGCGAAGGTCACCAACAGAGGCTCCAGTATGTTTGACGTACGACCAATGGCGCATCTGTTTTCGATGGCACGACGGCAACGCCCACGACGTGGAAATCGTCGATTACCACTGAGCACATACCATGAGCACCAAGCGACTCGACCCCATCCCGCCCGGCGAAATCCTCTACGAGGAGTTCATGCAGCCACTCGGCCTCAGCATGAACGCGCTGGCCCGCGATCTGGGCGTACCACCCAATCGCATCAGCGAAATCGTTAACGGCAAGCGCGCAATCACCGCCGACACCGCACTACGTATCGCCCGATACTTCGGCACCGGCGCCCAACTGTGGCTCAACCTGCAGACCGAGTACGACCTGCGCATCGTCCGCCGCGAACACGGCTGCGAAATCGAGTCGCGGGTACGCTCGCGAGCGGCATGAATTCGATAGGCAATCTAACCGAGCTGAAGAGGTAATCGCCATGGGCTATGCCGTCGTCATTGAACAGGCCGGGCCAATGTCGCCGCGTAAGGCACTCTGACCCTGAATCTGACTGTCCTTTCCAAACCCCCTGCTGCGCGTCACCATCCCGCTCAACCCACTACCCACAATCGCCGGATGACTCCCCCCGATATCGAATTCGATCCCGACGACAACTTCGCCAGCAGCGACGGCGGTGCGGAGTTTGGCGACGACGACACGCCCGAGGCGCTGGTCTGGCAGCTGTTGCTGCTGATCAATCCCGGCGACGAGGAGACCGCGCTGCAGCAATTCGCGACGTACCGCGACCTGCTGGCCGACGCGGATGCGGACGAAGCCGGGCCGGTCTGGCTGCTCAAGGACGTGATCGACTGGACCTCGGGCTTCTATGTGGATGAAGCGGACGTTGCATCTTTCATCGACAGCGTTACCGAGTTGGCCGCGCGCTGGAACCTGCGCATCGACTGGGGTGTGGAGGACGCGACCGACGACGACTTCCTCGCTGGCACCGACGTGCCCACGCTGATGGCGGTGGCCTACGACCGGCTGCGCGAATACGGCTACACGCTGTGGACCTGGAATACTTCGACAGGAGCCGCGAACGGCGATACCCACGCCGGCTGGATCACGCTCAGCCGCGATGACGAGGCGATGCGGGCATTGGCGCCGGAGCTGGGGATCGAGCTGCGTGCGGGCAGCGATGCGTTCTGAAGGTGCGTGGTCGCAGCTTACGCAGCTCCTACAAGGGCTGCCGCGTAACCGAAGGCAATTGCGCCGCATGCGTATCCGTAGAGGTGACATCCGGCGTATTGCACCTGCGGCTAATGCGCCCGACGAGGGCTGCACTTGGGATCGAACTGCGCGCGCGCGGTTTCTCAGGCCCCAAATAAAACGAGCCCCGCGATGCGGGGCTCGTGATGGTGCCGTACCGGTGATCAGTTGCCGAGGATCTGGGAGATGAGTCCGGTGGCGGTGGCGATCAGCAGGTAGCGGCCGTCATCGGGGCGCACCCAGCGATAGCCGGGCTGCGGCGGAGCCAAGTTATAGACGCGGTAATCCTGGACGTAATAGCGCTGCTGGAGATAAACCTGGGGTATGCGTTCGCCGCGGCGGAACGCCTGCTTCTGCTGGCCCAGGTGCAGGCCGTTGTCATGGTGCGTCGCGTGGCCTTGGGCCAAGCGGTGGTGCCCGTGCTTGTGGTGTCCGCCGCCCGGGGATGCGAGGACGGCTGTGGACGAAAGGGAGATGAGCGCGATGGAGGTGGCCAGCAGCAGGCGTTTCATGGGAACTCCGTGGTGAGCCAGATGTACGCAACCGATGCTAGGCGGGCGGAGGTGAACGCGGCGGGAGATGCGACGGAAGCTGCCGCACTGCGTTCAGCTTGCGGCGCGCGTTTCCGTCCGGGACGTTGCCCGCGGCAACCCATTGACGGCTCGCTAACTCCCGGCGGCGCAGGCTTCGAGATTCACTTCCGCGCAAGGAGTCTTCGCATGACCCGCACCACGAACCACACGATCCTGCTGTCGATGCTGGGCGGGCTCGCGCTGTCCGCGAACGCCTGGGGCCACGGTGACGACAAGTTCAAGATGATGGACAGCAACGGCGACGGCAAGGTCTCGGTGCAGGAGCATGCGGCTGGCGCGAAGGCGATGTTCGGCAAGATGGATGCCAACCACGACGGCAAGGTCACCGCCGCCGAGATGGACGCGGGCCACAGGATGATGATGCGGGACGACGACATGCACGGCCGCGACATGGACGATCACGACATGCACGGCCAAGGCATGGGCCACCGTGGCATGGGTCCTGGCGACATGATCGCGAAAATGGACAGCAATCACGACGGCGTCCTGACCGCAGCCGAGCATGCCGCAGGCGCGCAGGCGATGTTCGACAGGATGGATCCCAACCACGACGGCAAGATCACCGCGGCCGAGATGGAAGCTGGCCACGCGATGATGATGCGGGACAACAAGGACATGGACCGCCATGGCATGCATCAGCGGATGTCGTCCGCCGACATGATCGGGAAGATCGACAGCAATCACGACGGCGTATTGACCGTGGCCGAACACGCTGCAGGTTCGCAGGCAATGTTCACCCGGATGGACACCAACAAGGACGGCTACCTGTCCAGGGCCGAGATGGAAGCCGGCCACGCAATGATGAAGTCCCCGTAGGAAAGGTTGAGCGCGGAAATCGAGTTGCGCGCGGGCAGCGATGCGTTCTGAGGGGACTGGTTGCTCGGTGATGGGTATCGCTTCGCTCAACCCATCCTACGGGCTGTGGATCAGTTTCTTGTCGGCGGCGGGGTGCAGCCGCGTTGTCACCGTGCATCGACATGTCGCTGGCGATGGCGGGTTGCATGGTGCTGAGGCTCATCGCGGCGGCGACCCGCGGCGCTGAAATTGATGAACCGGACCCATTTACAGCACGGACCGGTGCCTCCGGGTAACACTTAACTCACACGACAAAGCGCACTATGCACTGGCACTACGACGCAATGTCGTAGCGGCCACTCAGCCGCGCCCGTATCACCCCACGCTCTGAGCATCTCGTTCCTGCCTCTGCAGGGACATCGGCTTCGGCCGCCTGCGTTTCGCACACTCGCGGGGCGCCATTTCAAGGGAGTATTCCCATGAGCAACATCTCCAGCAATACCAGTACCCTCAGCAACAAGAACATCGTCGACACAGCCGCCGCCAACGGCTCGTTCAAGACCTTCGGCAAGGCGCTTCGCCAGGCCGACATGGTCGACACGCTTCGCGGCGAGGGCCCGTTCACCCTGTTCGCGCCCACCGACGCCGCGTTCGACAAGCTGCCGGCAGGCAAGCTCGACAACCTGATGAAGCCCGAGAACAAGGCAGAACTCGTTTCGCTCCTGAAGTACCACGTGCTCACCGGCCGTTCCAGCGCCGCGGACGTGGCCAAGTTGACGATGGCAAAGACCGTCAACGGTCAGTCCGCTCCCATCGTGGCCAGCGGCACGAAGGTCAGTATCGACGGCGCCGAGCTCACTGCGCGGGACATCCAGTCCAGCAACGGTGTGCTGCACGGCATCGACAAGGTCAATATCCCGACCAAGCACTAAACAAGCCGTAGCACGGATGCATCAACGTGGCGGGGCGCAAGCCCCGCCACGTTTTTGCCTGGAATACAGGTAGCGCGCGCGCCGGCGACGCCTGTTTCCTAGCGCGTCAATTCCGCCGCCAACGCCCGCAACAACGCCGCCCCATCGCCGCGCCAAGCGCTGCCGTGCATGCAGGCAAGCGTGGTCGGGTTGGTCTGCGCGAGCTTTTCCAGCAGCGCGCCGGCGTGCTTGCTGTGCGAGAAATAGTCCATCGCGTGGCGGAAGGCTTCGCTCGGGCCGAGGATGTCGGCTTCGGTCAACGCCGGCAGGCCGTCACCCGGTTGGGTGAACAGGTCGCCGCAGAGCAGGGTGCCGGTGCGCTCCTCGATCAGGAAGCCGCATTCCCAGGCGTGCGGCAGGTGCGGCGCGTCGAACCAGCGCACGTTGTGGCGGCCGAGCGACACCGTTTCGCCATCGGCCAGCGCGCGCGGCGGGCGGTCGGCGAGATCGGCGATCGACACCAGCGCAGCGACTGTGCCGCACAGCGGCGCGCTCTGCGGCGCCGCGGCGAGCCACTGGTTGAGCGAACCGCATTCGTCGGCCTCGACGTGCGAGAACGCGATGTGGCGCAGGCGCGCAACCGGCATCACGCTCGCCACCGCCTCCTGCACCAGCGGGAACAGCCCGCGCAGCCCGGTGTGGAACAGCAGCGGCTCGTCGTCGTCGATCAGGTACTGGTTGAACGAGAACGCGCCGGCGTCTCCCGGCAGCACGACCGGCGTGCTGATGCGATAGATGCCGTCGGCGATCTCGTGGATGTTGGTGCCTGAATGGGTATTGGTGACGGTCATGGCGCAGTGTTTCCGATGGGACGCCCTGCCGACTCTACGCGCTGAGTGGGGCTGAACGCGGCAGTTCGGACGGGCTTGCCGCTTTTTTACGACAGCGGCGCCGGCGAGTCTCTACCGCAACCCATCACTTGATCGGGATCATCAGGTGCTGGTACGGCGTGCCCGCCCACATCACGTAGGGCACGGACGTGTCGGGATCCGCGCCCTTGGGATACATGTCGTAGAAGCTGGCGTCGGCGCCGACGATCATCACGTGTGGTCCGGTCTTGATCCAGTGGTTGCCGGCGCTCGGCTTGGTCGCGTAAGGGTCGGTATTGCTGGCGTCGGTGCCGCCGCTGTACATGTACATGAAGCCGATCTTGCCGCTGGGCGGGACCTTGTGTCCCATCCACGCGCCGGCCCATCCCATGGCGGACTGGTCCATGCACATCGGGTCGGGGCCCGGGGTTGCGGGATTGTCCGCCATGCAGGTGAAGCCGTTGCTGCCGGCACGGACGGTGCGCATGCTGCCGTCGGGTTGCATTGCGACGACGGTGGCGTTCGCGGCCACCTTCCCTGGGGCGGCGCGCATCGCGCTCTCGATCAGTTTCCGGTCGGTGGTGGAGGATGCGGCCGCCTGGTTGGCTTTTGCGTGCATCGGCTTGTGGCCGTCAGCGGGCTGGGCGACGCTGAGGCCCAGCGCGGCGGCCAGCGTGGTGAGGGCAAGGATCGATCTGTTCATGGCGGTCTCCTGTGCGGTGTGGCGGCGGATCCCCTTTGGATCACGGCCGGATCGAGGTACAGCATCTGGTAAACGCAGCCCCGGGCCCGGCGCGGCCAGTTCCACGACCAGCGCGTCTTCAGATGTCATGCGCCTTTGACGCCGACGGCGCCACAGTCACGCCTTTCCCCGAGCGAGTCCCGCCATGTCCGCTCTCCTGATGATCGTCACCAGCGCAGGCACCATCCCCAACGGCGATGCTACCGGGCTGTGGCTGGAAGAATTCGCGTTGCCTTACAACGTGCTGCGCGAGGCCGGCCACACCACCACCGCGGCCAGCCCCAAGGGCGGCGCGACGCCGATCGACCCGCGCAGCCAGGGCGATGGCGACGACCATCCGGAATGGCAGGACGCCGCCGAGG
Source organism: Luteimonas sp. (assembly GCA_035543275.1). Classification (GTDB taxonomy): domain Bacteria; phylum Pseudomonadota; class Gammaproteobacteria; order Xanthomonadales; family Xanthomonadaceae; genus Cognatiluteimonas. Next base: position 7,313 of record DASZZT010000095.1, read on the forward strand.
TGTTGGTGGACAGGCTGGTGGGTTGAGGTTTGCAGGAAGATCGGAACCGCAAGGTGGCGCAGTGGCCCGGGATCGTCCTGTCGCGCGCCTTCTACCATCGCGATCCCACGGAAGTGGCGCCGGAACTTCTCAACAAGCTGCTGTGCTGCGCTGATGGCCGCGCCGGTCGCATCGTGGAAGTCGAAGCCTACGGCGGCGTCGATGATCCAGCCGCGCATACGTTTCGTGGTCGGACCGCGAGAAACGCCACCATGTTCGGGCCGCCCGGGTACATGTATGTGTACTTCACCTACGGCCTGCACTGGTGCGCGAACGCTGTCTGCAGCGATGAGAACGTGGGCGCTGGCGTGCTGATTCGCGCGCTTGAACCCGTCGGCGGACTTGCCCGCATGCGTGAAGCACGCCCGAAGGCAGCAAGGGATCGCGCGCTATGCAACGGGCCTGCGCGACTGACGCAGGCCATGGGCATTACCGGAATCCACGACGGCGTCGATCTTGCCGCGGGGGCTGGCGCCTACACGATCACTGACGATGGCATGCCGCCGCCCGGTGCTCCGATGGTCGGGCCACGGGTGGGCATCAGCCGGGCCACGGAGTTGCCTTGGCGCTGGTGCGTGCCGGGCAGCCCGCATCTGTCGCGCAAGTGAGTGGCCCCGCATCCCACCCGCCCTTTCGCGCCGGGTAGAGGCCACGCCGTGCAAGCTGTGCGGACCACAGCGATGAGGGTGATGCGCATGTCCGACACCACGATGACCGCAATCGCGATCCGCGACGGCAGGGGCAGCGCCGATGCCCTGCATGCAGTGCAGGTGCCACGGCCGGTGCCCAAGCCGGGCGAGGTGCTGATCCGCGTGCGCGCTGCCGGCATCAACCGGCCCGACCTGCTGCAGCGCGAGGGCAGCTATCCGCCTCCGCCGGGCGCGCCGGAGACGCTGGGGCTCGAGGTTGCTGGCGAAGTCGTCGTGCCCGCCGGCCGCTGGCGCGCGGGCGATCGCGTCTGCGCGTTGCTCGGCGGTGGCGGTTATGCCGAGTATGCGGTCGCGGATGCGCGCCACCTGCTGCCGATCCCCGATGGTCTCGACTTCGTCCAGGCCGCGGCGTTGCCGGAGACCGTATTCACCGTCTATGCGAACGTCTTCGAGCACGGCGCGCTGCAGCCGGGAGAACTGCTGCTGGTGCATGGCGCGACCTCGGGCATCGGCGTGGCCGCGATCCAGATGGCGAAGGCCGCCGGCGCGCGCGTGCTGGCGACTGCACGCGGCGCCGACAAGGCGGCGACGGCGCGTGATCTCGGCGCCGACTTCGTCGCCGACACGCGCAGCGCGGACTTCGGCGCGATTGCCAAGGCCGCGGGCGGCATCGATGTCGCGCTGGACATGGTCGGTGCGCCGTACTTCGCCGCGACCATGGACGCGCTCAATCCGGGCGGACGCATCGTCTACATCGCCGCGCTCGGCGGCGATACGCTGCAGGTGCCGGTGTGGGCGGTGATGCGCAAGCGCGCGGTGATCACCGGCTCGACATTGCGGCCGCGCAGCGCGGACGAGAAGGCGCGGCTGGCCGCGGAAGTCGAACGTGTCGTTTGGCCGTGGATCACGGACGGCCGCGTGCGCGCAATCATCGACCGCACATTTCCGTTGGCGCAGGCCGCGCAGGCGCACGCGTTTCTCGAAGGCGGGCAGCACACCGGCAAGGTGGTGCTGGTGGTTTAGGCGCAGCGAGCGTCGTCCTCGCGATCGCGGTTTACGCGCCGACGTTGCGCCGTACCGCGGCGATGTCGCGCACTTCCCTGACCTCGACGCAGCCGGTGCGTGCCCATGGGAATTCCGCTGCGATGCGGACGGCCTCGTCCAGATCCGCGGCCTCGATCAGGTTGAAGCCGCCGAGCATTTCCTTGGTCTCGGAGAACGGCCCATCGACGACGGTGGTGCGGTGATTGCGGATGCGCACCGACTTCGCCGTGGCCGGCGATTCCAGTTGCTGCGATTCGAGCAGGTGGCCGCCGGCGCGCAGTTCGTCGGCGTGGACGAAGCAGTCGTGCATCATCGTGTCGTACTGGCCAGCGGGCAGTGCCTCGGTCAGGGCGTCGTCGATGTAGATCAGCAGCAGGTATTGCATGGCGGTACTCGGCTGGGGAATTCCCGCGAGGGTGCCGAAGAAGGGGGGCCGACTCAAGCCTGCAACGGTTTCCTGTTCAGCAAGGCAGCACCTGGCTGACCCAAAAAACAACTGGCGACCCTGTCGATTTCGCGGCTGCTTATTCGTCGTAATCAACAAGAGCACAGGTCAAACAGTCGAAAACCGACCGGACGTCGGGCTCCCAATCCGACCCACTAAGGAGACATGACGATGCGATTCATGGTGATGGTGAAGGCCACCAGCGACTCGGAAGCCGGCGTGATGCCGAGCGAGCAGCTGCTGACGCAGATGGGCAAGTTCAACGAGGAGCTGGTGAAGGCCGGCGTGATGCTGGCCGGTGAAGGGCTGCGCCCGAGCGCGAAGGGTGCGCGCGTGAAATTCTCCGGCAGCAAGCGGACCGTGGTGGACGGGCCGTTCAGCGAGACCAAGGAGTTGGTCGCCGGTTTCTGGCTGTGGCAGTTGCGGTCGATGGCCGAAGCGATCGCATGGGTCAAGCGCTGTCCGAACCCGATGCCCGGTGATTCCGAGATCGAGATCCGCCCGATGTACGAAGCCGAGGACTTCGGCGCCGATTTCACCCCGGAATTGCGCGAGCAGGAAGCGCGGCTGCGCGAACAGGTCGCGGGCCAATCCTGAGATGCTCGCAAGCCGACGTTCCATCCATCGAGTCTTGCGCCGAACCGGCGCGTTGGCCGCCAACCCCAAGCCACTAACCCCAATGAGGAGTCATCCGCATGCAAGTCCAGTCCTATTTGTTCTTCAACGGTCGTTGCGAAGAAGCGCTCGATTTCTATCGCGACGTGCTCGGTGCGCAGGTCGACATGGTCATGCGTTTCAAGGACAGTCCCGAGCCACCGTCGGCCGAGCGCGCGCCCGACAGTGCTGACAAGATCATGCACGCGAGTTTCCGCATCGGTGAAACCATGCTGATGGCGTCGGACGGCCATGGCGCTGGCAACCCCGAGTTCAAGGGCTTCGCGCTGTCGCTAAACGTGCGCGACGATGCCGAAGCACAGCGCCTGTTTGCTGCCTTGGGTGAGGGTGGACAGGTGATCATGCCGCTGGCGAAAACCTTCTTCGCCTCGATCTTCGGCATGGTCGCCGATCGTTTCGGGGTGAAGTGGATGATCGGCGTGATGTGATCCCTCCGGGTCGAGCTTGTGGCATGCCGGCGCGAAAGCATCGGCATGCCGGACGTGGTTGCGACGACGTGCCCTAGAATCGGGGCATGGCAGCCCCGACCCCACGCGATGCGCAATCCGACACCCATCGCACGATCGACGCCGTCTGGCGGATCGAATCCGCCCGGCTGATTGCCGGCCTCATGCGCATGGTGCGCGATATCGGTCTTGCCGAGGAACTTGCGCAGGACGCGCTCGTCGCCGCGCTCGAACACTGGCCAGAGGCGGGCGTGCCGGACAACCCGGGCGCCTGGTTGATGGCAACCGCCAAGCATCGTGCGATCGACCGGCTGCGGCGCCGCAAGTTGCTGCAGCGCAAGCACCAGCAGCTCGCGTACGAACTCGATGGCGAGCAGGAGGACACGGTGTCGGCAGCCGAAACCGCGCTCGACGATCCCATCGGCGACGATCTGCTGCGCCTGATATTCACCGCCTGCCATCCGGTGCTCTCCGCCGAAGCGCAGATCGCGCTGACGCTGCGCCTGCTCGGCGGCCTGACTACCGACGAGATCGCGCGTGCATTCCTCGTCCCCGAGCCGACCATCGCGCAGCGCATCGTGCGCGCCAAGCGCACCCTCGCCAAGGCGCGTGTCCCGTTCGAGGTACCACGTGGAGACGAACTCGCCGCGCGGTTGTCGTCGGTGCTCGGCGTGCTCTACCTCATCTTCAATGAAGGCTACTCGGCGACTTCCGGCGGCGACTGGATACGCCCGCAACTGTGCGAGGAAGCGCTGCGGCTCGGCCGCATCGTCGCCGAGCTGACGCCGCATGAGGCCGAGGTCCACGGCCTCGTCGCCTTGATGGAAATCCAGGCATCGCGCGCGCATGCGCGGGTCGGCCCATCGGGCGAGCCCGTGCTGCTGCTCGACCAGGACCGCGCGCGCTGGGACCGCCTGCTCATCGGCCGTGGTCTCGCCGCACTCGAGCGCGCCGAAAGGCTCGGCGGCGCGCGCGGCCCGTACGCGCTGCAGGCCGCGATCGCCGCCTGCCACGCGCGCGCGTTGACGCCGCAGGACACGGACTGGGCGCGCATCGTGGAGATCTACGGCGCGCTCGCGCAGATCACGCCATCGCCCGTGGTGGAACTGAATCGTGCGGTCGCACTTGCCATGTTGTCCGGGCCAGCAGCCGGCCTCGCCGTGGTCGATGCGCTGACGTCGGATTCCTCGCTCAAGACCTATCACCTGTTGCCGAGCGTGCGCGGCGACTTCCTCGCCAAGCTCGGGCGCATGGACGAGGCCCGCGTCGAATTCGAGCGCGCCGCATCGCTCACGCGCAATGCCCGCGAGCGCGAACTCCTGCTCGGGCGCGCGACCGCGTGTGCGGGCGACGCGACTTTGCCCACAGTCACGCGGCCGGTTCGCGCTCCGCGTCGGGCGCATTGAGGTAAGGCTCGACCTCGCCCTTGACCTTCATCGTCATCGGATGGCCGCGGCGATCGAGCGCCTTGCCGGCCACCACGCGGATCCAGCCTTCGCTGATGCAGTACTCCTCGACGTTGGTCCGTTCCGCGCCGTTGAAGCGGATGCCGATGCCACGCGCGAGCAGGTCGGCATCGTGGAACGGGCTGCGGGGGTCGAGGGACAGGCGGTCGGGAAGGGTGTCGGTCATCGGTGCGGTTCGGTCGGTGGCGAGGGACACAGGATAAGGACCTTCGTTGCCGCGCGGGCGCACGGCGGCGGTCACGCGCTGCAACGGTGACGCGCGTTACGTTGTCGCGGTCTGCCGCTACCGGAGTTGCGACCATGCCGCCAGTCGAACCCACGCTCGACACGCCCGAGCCATCAACACCGAATCCCGCAATGCCCGAGCCCTCGACGCCACCCCGGGAGGCGCCGGTGCAGCCGCTGCCGACTCCCGAACAGGCGCCGCCGGAGATTCCGGTGCCGGACGAGCCGGAGCCGGTGCAGCCGCCCGCGCACGATCCGGTACCGCCCGCGCCGCAGGCAACGGGATAAGCCCGCGCCGGGCGATTCCCGACACCCGGCGATCTGGCCGCAGGCTGCGCCAGGCTGCGTTGGTTGCATCGTGCGGCGGCGCGGAGCCTGCCAGCACGGCAGCGGCACGCGTTGCGGGATCGGAGCTGGATGCAGGGGCGCCGGGTTCCGTTTGCAGTGGTTTCGTTTTTTTGCAGAGAGGAATATCCCCATGAAACGATTCATGAGTGTTGCAGTCCTGGCGATGCTGGTGTCCGCCCCTGTGCTGGCCGACGGACCGGGCAAGGTCAAGCAGGCGTTGATGCAGACCGAGCAGACCCTGGTTGACAGCCTGGTGAAGGGCGACAGCGCGCCGTTCGAGAAGACCCTGGCCGATTCGTTCGTCTTCATCGCGCCCGATGGCACGACCCAGCAGCGGGCTGCGTTCGTCGCGGACCTCAGCAATGGCAACCTGAAAATGGCGTCCTCGACCAATGCCGACATGGCCGTGCGCGTCTATGATGACACCGCCGTCGTGACCTACCGCAGCACCGACAAGGGCATGTACAAGGGTACCGACATCAGCGGCCAGTACCGGTGGACGGATGTCTTCGTCAAGCAGCACGGGCGGTGGCGGATCGTGGCCACGCAGGGGACAGCGATCGCGAAGCCTTGACCGGGGTTGTCGCGGCGGACAAAGAAAATGGAAAAGGGTGGCCTCGGTCGCCCTTTTCTGTGCCCCGCACATGATGTTGATTAGCATGGCGTCATGTGCCTGACCGCCCTCGCCTGGCGTCTGCATCCCCGTTACGCGCTGGCGCTGATCGCCAATCGCGACGAGCGGCCCGTGCTGCCACCGGAGTAACGCTTGCAATCGAATTTCATACTCGTCGATTTCGAGAACGTCCACCGCAGCTGAGCGAAGCGCAACTGGACGCGGTGCTGACGCAACTGGCCCGCGCCGGCAGGATCCGCATCACCGGGACCAAAGTGGCATACGCGCTCGGTTGAGCACGCCAGGCTGAGCTTGGAACCTCGCCGGTCCGGCACCATCTGGATGAGATGACTAAACCCGCCGCCGCCGATACACCATTGACCGACCCCGACCAGGCCGCCGACACCGGCAACGCGCCCGTCGCCCGCGCCGCCAACGCGCGCAGCGAATGGCAGGTGTTGCGCGAACTGTTGCCGTTCCTGAAACCATTCACCGGCCGCATCAGCCTCGCGCTGGCGCTGGTGATCGCGGGCAAGCTGGCCAACCTCGTAGTGCCGATGCTGCTGAAGCGGCTGGTCGACGGCCTCGGCGTGACGCCATCGCTGCTGGTGCTGCCGGTTGCACTCCTGGTCGCCTACGGCGCCTCGCGGTTGTCGGTAACATTATTCACCGAGTTGCGGCAGGTGGTGTTCGCGCGGGTAATGGCGCGGGTGTCGCGGCGGGTGACGCTGCAGGTGTTCCGGCACCTGCACGCGCTGTCGCTGCGCTTCCACCTGGCGCGGCGCACCGGCGGCGTGGCGCGCGATGTCGAGCGCGGCGGCGGTGCGATTTCCGACCTGCTCGACTGGACGCTGTACACGATCCTGCCGACGATCCTGGAGGTTGCGCTGGTGACCGCGGTGCTGGCGTGGGCCTATGACTGGGGCTTCGCCGCGATCACGCTGGCGACGCTGGCGGCGTACATCATTTTCACCTTCTCGATCACCGAATGGCGCACGCGCTACTACCGCGCCTCGGTCGAGGCCGACACCCACGCCAACGAGCGTGCGGTGGATTCGCTGCTCAATTACGAGACGGTCAAGTACTTCGGCAACGAGGAACACGAGGCGCGCCGCTACGACGAGAACCTGGTGCGGCTGGAGAACGCGCAGGTGATGAGCCGCAAGACGCTGGCGGTGCTCAACCTCGGGCAGACCGCGATCGTCGCGATCGGCGTTACCGCGATGATGTGGCGTGCCGCCGCGGGCGTGGTCGCCGGCCACATGACGATCGGCGACCTGGTGCTGGTCAACGCGTATCTGCTGCAGCTGTCGGCGCCGCTGAACCTGCTCGGGATGATGTATCGCGAAGTGAAGCAGGCGTTCACCAACCTCGAACGCCTGTTCGGCCTGCTCGATGAACGCCAGGACGTGCAGGACCGTGCCGATGCGACCCCGCTGCATGCGCTGCACCCGCGGGTGGCGTTCGAGCATGTCCAGTTCGCCTACGACCCGAGGCGCCAGATCCTGCAGGACCTGAGCTTCGAAATTCCGCCCGGAGGCACCGTCGCCGTGGTCGGGCACTCGGGTTCCGGCAAGTCGACGCTGGCGCGGTTGTTGTACCGCTTCTACGACGTCGACGGCGGCCGCATCAGCATCACCGATGCCGAAGGCAACACCCGCGACATCCGCGACTACACGCAGGGCTCGGTGCGTGGCGCGATTGCCATCGTTCCGCAGGACACGGTGCTGTTCAACGACACGATCTTCTACAACATCCAGTACGGCCGCCCCGATGCCAGTCGCGAGGAAGTCGAACAGGCCGCAAAAGCCGCGCACATCCACGACCTGGTCGTGTCGCTGCCCGATGGCTACGCGTCGGAAGTTGGCGAGCGCGGGCTCAAGCTGTCTGGCGGGGAGAAGCAGCGCGTCGCGATCGCGCGCGCGTTGCTGAAGAACCCGGCGATCCTGATCTTCGACGAGGCCACCTCGGCACTGGACTCGAAGTCCGAGCGCTCGATCCAGGCCGAGCTCGATCGCATCGCCGTCGGCCGCACCACGCTGGTGATCGCGCACCGGCTGTCAACGGTGATGGACGCCGACGAGATCCTGGTGATGGATGCAGGAAGGATCGTGGAACGCGGCGATCACGCCGGACTGCTGTCGATCGACGGCCATTACGCGCAGATGTGGCGGCTGCAGCAGCAGGCGCAGCGCGTGGCGGCCGCTGCCGCGGCGGCGGACGAGGCGTTGCCGGTGAACATCGAGTCCTGAGCGGCCGCGCCGAACGCGCTAACGCGTCGTCTTCGGACGCCCGCGTGGTTTTGTCGCCGGCGCCACCGGCGGTGGCGCCTCGGCAGCCTTGATCTTCTGCAGCACCTGGGTCACGCCGAGCTTTTCGACCCGGCCGCCGGACTTCTCGAAGTCGGCGATGTGCTCCAGGATGCGCTCGCTCTCCAGGTGCTTGTGCAGGTTGTTATGGCTGCCGGCGGGCGGTCCCTTGGCTGCTGTGCCCTTGCCACTGACCTTCTTGGCGCGTGTCATCGAATCCCTCCGGGTGGGCTAGACGCACCGTCGATGCGAGCGGCGCAGAGTCCTGCCGACGCCACTATGCACCCTTCCGGCACAACTGGTCGGGGGCCTGGTCTTCGGTCAGGGTCACCATGGGGTCGTGGGGTTGGAATCCGTGCGTTGGAGGATGTGGAAGCGGCCTGCCTCAGGCGGCGGGCAGGTCTTCCGGCGCACCGCGGCCGAGCGGGTCCGGCAACGCCTCGCCGTCGCCGGTGAAGCCCAGCGACACCGAGTTGAGGCAGTGGCGTTCGCCGGTCGGTGGCGGGCCGTCCGGGAACACGTGGCCCAGATGGCTGCCGCAGCGTGCGCAGACGTCCTCCTCGCGCAGCATGCCGTAGCTGGTGTCGCGCACGATGCGGATGTGGCTGCGGTCGACTGGCTGGAAGAAGCTCGGCCAGCCGGTGCCGGAATCGAACTTGGCGCTGGAGCGGAACAGCGGCAATCCGCACAACCGGCAGGTGTAGGTGCCGTCGCGCTTGTTGTCCAGGAACACGCCGCAGAACGCGGCCTCGGTGCCGTGCTCGAGCAGCACGTGGCGCTCCTGGTCGCTGAGCGTGGCGATGAGATCGCGGCGCTGCGCGTCCGTCGGCGGCGTCAGGTCGAACCCGGTCATGGCGTGTCCTCCGGCTCCGGAGCCGCACATGCGGCATCGGAGCCGGAGTAAACCACAGCGTCGTGTGCAGCCGGTGTCGTGTCACGCGAAGTGTGCGTCCGGGCAGGTTCCGGACGCGCGGTTGATCGTCGCGATCGCGGCCGCATATCGGAAGGCAGATCAATAGCGCGCCATATCCGGAGATACCCCATGTCAACGCCGATTCGTATCGATTTCGTTTCCGACGTTTCCTGCCCGTGGTGCGCGATCGGGCTGCAGGCGTTGCAGCAGGCGATCGCGCGCATCGGCGACGCGGTCGCGGTCGAGCTGCACTTCCAGCCGTTCGAACTGAATCCGCAAATGCCGGCTGCGGGCCAGGACGCAATCGAGCACCTGACGCAGAAATACGGCATCAGCGGCGAACAGGCCGCGCGCAACGGCGAGGCGATCCGCGCGCGCGGTGCCGAACTCGGCTTCAGCTTCGACATGGACCGGCGCCGCCGCGTCTACAACACCTTCGACGCGCACCGGTTGCTGCACTGGGCCGGGCTGGAGGACGAGGAGCGCCAGCTCGCGCTGAAGCAGGCGCTGCTGCGTGCCTACTTCAGCCAGGGCGAGGACGTGTCCGACCACGCCACGCTGGTGCGGCTGGCGCAGACCACGGGCCTGGATGGCGAACGCGCACGCGCGATCCTGGACTCGGACGAGTACGCCGGTGAGGTACGTGCGCGCGAACGCTTCTACACCGACAACGGCATCCATGCGGTGCCGGCGGTGATCCTCGACCAACGACACCTGGTCTCGGGTGGACAGCCCGTCGAAGTCTTCGAGCGCGCCTTGCGACAGGCGGCCGGACTGGTTTGAGGCGTGGCCCGGGACCGCGCTGGGTCCCGCGCCACGTGACGTCGCACAAGTCGGGCTGGAGCAGCGGCGTCACCGCAAGCTTTTGACGAGGATCCGGGTGACCCTGCCCACCACGCCCGCGCCGGCAGCCGCGGTCGCAGCTGAGCGGCACGCCGGCGCTACACTGGGTCCTGGAACAGGGCGTTCCGTCATCTTTCGAGGAAAGGCATGGCGATCCGGCGCGAGTTGTTCGCGGGCGAGGTGCTGTACCGGCAGGGCGATCTCTCCGATTGCGCATGGCTGGTGGAGCGCGGAGCGATCGAACTGGTCTCGATCCAGGGCCGGCGCGAGCTCAGTCACGGCGTCATGGGTCCGGGCGAACTGCTCGGCGAACTGGGCATGCTCGATGGCGCGCCGCGCAGCGCCACCGCCACCGCGCGCGGCGACACCGTGCTGCTGTCGATCGACCATGACCAGTTTCTGGAGCGCCTGGAGAGCGGCGACCCGATCGTGCGCACGCTGGTCGACAGCCTGCTGCGGCGCACCCGCAGCATCATCGCCAACCTGCCGACCGATGTGTTGCTGCCGGCCGAGGACGTCGCCTGCGATGACGTCGAGGAGCGCAGCGGCATCGACAAGATCCGGCTGGAAGCGCAACTGCGCGACGCGATCGACAGCGGCACCCTGGAGGTGCGCTACCAGCCGATCTACGACATCGGTGCGAGCCGCGTCGCCAGTTACGAAGCCCTGGTGCGCTGGCAACTGCCCGAGCGCGGGCAGGTGTCGCCGGCCGAGTTCATCAAGCTCGCTGAAGAAACCTCGCTGATCGTGCCGGTCGGCGAATACGTGCTCGACCGCGTGATCGAGGTACTGACCGGGTTGCGCGACGCCGGCACCGATCCGCTGCCGAGCATTGCCGTCAATCTGTCGGCCAGGCAACTGGTGGAACCGGGCATGGCGCGGCAGATCGTGGCGCGGGTGCAGCGCGCGCAGCTGCCGGCGGGGACACTCAAGCTCGAGGTCACCGAGAGTCGCATGCTCGACTACGGCCCGGTGGCGGCAGTGATGCAGCATTGCCGCGACAACGGCGTGCCGTTCGCGCTCGACGATTTCGGCACCGGTTATTCCAACCTCACCCACCTGCACAAGCTCGATTTCGAGTTCATCAAGGTCGACCAGGCATTCGCGCGGCACATGTTCGACAGCCCGCGCGCGATGGCGATAGTGGAAGCGATCGTGGCGATGGCGCACGGCATCGGCGCCCAGGTCGTGTGCGAAGGCGTGGAAACGCGCGAGCAGCTGCAGCGCCTGCGCGAACTGCGCGTGCGTTACGCGCAGGGCTACCTGATCGGACAGGCGCAACCGGCCGCGGCGGTGCTGTCGGGCGACGCCGCGCGCAACGGCGAAAAACTGGGACACGCGGCGGCCTGAGCGCGCCGCGCGGTCCGTTCGCCGCTCGTCCGCGCATTGCTGGCGTTGTCGGCCGCGGTGGTATGCGCGCTCTACGCAGCCAGTGGCTGCACGCGATCGTCATGGCGCTGCCGGGTTTCGCCATCAACTGGACGCTGGCGCTGATGGCCTGTATCGGGCTGTCGTGGTCGTTCGGCCGGTTGCGCCCAGCGCGGGATCTGTTTCGCACCCACCGCTGAGACACGCTCGCGATCCGCTCACGTGGCCGGTGGCAGGCTGGCGCCGGTTCCCCGCGGAGACGCGCCATGGGCAAGACAATCGCACTGACGATCGGCTTCAGCCTGTCGATCCTGGGCTGTTCTGGATGCGGCGATACCGCCCGGCTTGCGGTGAAGCAGGGCATGGGCCCGCAGCCGGTGCTGCCAGCGCCGCACAAGTCGCTGATCCCGACCATCGACATCGCACCCGCCAAAGGCTGGGCCAACGGCGCCACGCCGACCGCGGCGCCGGGCCTGGCGGTCAATGCCTTCGCCACCGGCCTGGAGCATCCGCGCGCGCTGTACGTGTTGCCGAACGGCGATGTGCTGGTCGCCGAGACCAATGGCCCGGCCGGCAAAAGCGGCTTCCACGGCCTGCGCGCCTGGGCGATGAACGTGACGCAGAAGAAGGCCGGCGCCGGCGTGCCCAGCGCCAACCGCATCACCCTGCTACGTGACGCTGATGGCGACGGTGTAGCGGAGACGCGCACGGTGTTCCTGCAAAATCTCAATTCGCCGTTCGGCATGGCGCTGATCGGCGACACCTTTTACGTCGCCAACGCCGACGCGCTGCTCAAGGTGCCGTACCGCGATGGCGAGACCACGATCGCCCAGCCGGTGAAGGTCACTGATCTGCCCGGTGGCGGCAAGATCAACCATCACTGGACCAAGAGCCTGCTTGCCAGCCGCGACGGCAGCCGGCTGTACGTGGGCGTCGGCTCCAACAGCAACGCGGCCGAGAACGGCATGGCGGTCGAAGCCGAGCGCGCCGCGGTCTGGGAGATCGATCCGGCCACCGGCGCCCACCGCGTGTTCGCCTCCGGCCTGCGCAACCCGGCCGGCATCGACTGGCAGCCGCAGAGCGGCGCGTTGTGGGTGTCGGTCAACGAGCGCGACGAGATCGGCAGCGACCTGGTGCCCGACTACATGACTTCGGTGCGCGACGGCGCGTTTTACGGCTGGCCATACAGCTACTACGGGCAGCATGTCGATGTGCGGGTCAAACCGCAGCGACCTGACATGGTGGCCAAGGCGATCGCGCCGGATTACGCGCTCGGCCCGCACACCGGGTCGCTTGGCCTGGCCTTCAACGACGGCACGCTGTTTCCAGCGCGCTACAACGGCGGCGCTTTCGTCGGCCAGCACGGGTCCTGGAACCGCAAGCCGCCCAGTGGCTACAAGGTGATCTTCGTGCCGTTCGCCGGCGGCATGCCCGGTGGCGAGGCCGAAGACGTGCTGACCGGATTCCTCGATGCGCAAGGTAATGCGCAGGGTCGACCGGTCGGTGTTGCGATCGACAAGCGCGGCGCGCTGCTGGTCGCCGATGATGTCGGCAACACGATCTGGCGCGTCACGCCGGCCCGCGTCACGTCGGGCAATGCGCGATGAGTCGAATTGCCGATCGCGTCTACAGCGATGCCGCGGATATCGCCCGGCTGGAAGCGATTGCCCTGCAGCTACCGCAGGACTTGCGGGTTGCAGTGACGCTCGACGACGGCACCCAGCTACGCGGCGTGGTCACCGCGACGCCGACCATGCAGATGTTCTTCGACCCGCAGGGGAACGAAGGCCTCAATGCCTTGGCGCGGATCGAAGGATCGCTCGACAAGCGGCAGCCTGGCGGCGGTGGCGATCACTACGTCTGGCTGGATCGCATCCGCGCCGTCACGCAACTGCCGAACCCGTCGCCACCGGAACCGACCTGCCGCGTCAGCCCGACGGACCCTAATGCGCCGACGGTGGAATAGGCGAGGCGTCGGCGCCTCAGGCTTGCACAGCCGCCGGGGTCGCATCGAAGCGGCGGGCGTAATCGCGTTCGCTGGCGATGCGCTGGATTTCCTGGTCGGCCAGGTCCGGCGCGCCATAGACCGCGTAGGTGATCGCATCGTCGTCGTCGCGCCCGACATGGTGCAGGCGGTAGCGCGGACGGCCGCCGCCGGTGTTCTCGGGGTAATGCGCGGGCGGTTCGCGCCCGTCCATGTCCAGTTCGCTGTTGTCGACCACGCCGCCCACGAATAAAGCCCGCATTTGTCGTTTCTCCTTTGGGTTGATACGGCCATCATGCCAAGACCGATGTTGCATTTGCATAAACCCGATGTTACGTCCGAAGGAGGTAATAGCCATGCTATTCATGCTTTGTCGCAATCGCGTTGCGGACTTCAAGCAGTGGAGAGCGACGTTCGACGCCCACGCCTCGGCACATCGAGCTTCTGGCCTGCATCTGGTCAATCTTTGGCAAGCGGTTGGAGACGAGAAAAACGTGTTCTTTCTATTCAGATTGGACAGCCGCGAACGCGCCCAGGCATTCATTGGCGCGCCTGAAGCGGCTGAAGCCGGAAGCAATTCCGGGGTTGTCGAGGGTGAGTACCACTTTATCGAGTCAGCTGAAGGGTACGGTGCCTGAGCCGTCGGCCACCGATGAAGTGCGCGGCCTGCTCGCGCAGGATCACGATCGACGGACCTTGGCCATGGCCTTCCTGCACGAGCGGCGAGAGCGGTAGCGTACGAGTGGCGTGTCATGGGGACGTGCACGCGCGGGTAAACTGCGCGTGATCCCTTGACTGCATCGCCTTCCATGTCCGCCGACGGCAGCGACTCCGCGCTCGAAACCCTGCTGCTGCCGCTCCACCACGGCGCGCTGGATTGGCCAGACGAGGGCGCCTTGTTCCTGCGCGCGCGCGACGGCTGGCCGCTGCATCGGCAACCGTGGCCGGGTCTGGTCTGCGAACAGGGGTTCAAACCGGAAGTCGATGCCTTGCAGCACTCGGGCATGACGATCGTCGCGGACGACAACCGGACCTGGCCGCTGGTACTGGTGTTGCCGCCGCGCCAGCGTGACGAGGCGCGCGCGCTGCTGGTGCGTGCCGTCGAGCGCACCACGCCCGGCGGCCGCGTGCTCGCGTGCATGCCCAACAGCGAGGGCGCGAAATCGGGCGAAGCCGATTTGCGCCGCCTTGCCGGACCGCTGCAGACGCAGTCGAAAAGTCATTGCCGGGTGTTCTGGACGGCGCCGTTGCAGGGCGTGGCTGATCGCGCACGCGCGGACGCCTGGCTGGTCGCGGATGCGCCGCGTCCGATCCTCAATGGCCGCTTCGTCAGCCGCCCCGGCGTGTTCGCCTGGGACCGCATCGATGCCGCCTCCGCGCTGCTCGCCGCGCATCTGCCCGACGACCTTGCCGGTCGCGGCGCTGACCTCGGCTGCGGCTATGGCTATCTCGCCGCCGAAGTGTTGGCGCGTTGTCGCGGCGTCACCGCGTTCGACCTGTACGAAGCCGAAGCGCGCGCGCTGGCATTGGCGCGCACGAACCTGCAGGCGTTCGCCAGGCGGGTCGAGGTCGGCTTCCACTGGCACGACGTTGCGTCCGGCCTGCCGCAGCGCCATGACTTCATCGTCAGCAATCCGCCGTTCCACGCGCAGGGCCGCGCCGATCGCCCGGACCTCGGCCGGCGCTTCATCGCCGCGGCCGCCGCCGCGCTGAATCCAGGCGGACAATTGTGGCTGGTCGCCAACTGTCACCTGCCGTACGAAGCGGTGCTCGATGCCAGTTTCGGCACCGTGCGCAGCATCGCGCAGCGCGATGGCTTCAAGGTGATCGCGGCGGTCAAGTCGGTTGCAGGCCGGGTGGTGCGATGAAACTGGTGAAGCTGATCGCCAACCTCGGCTACGGCAGCCGCAGGGACGTCGCCGCCCTGTTCCGCGAGGGTCGCATCACCGACGCCGACGGCGAGGTGCTGTACGCCGACGACAAGCTTGCGCACGGCGACATCCGCGTCGATGGCGAACCGCTCGACTCGCCCGCAGGCTTGGTGCTGATGCTGTACAAGCCGGTCGGCACCACCTGCTCGACCAAGGATCCCGGGCGCATCGTCTATGACCTGCTGCCGCCGCGCTTCCGCCTGCGTGCGCCGTCGTTGTCGACGGTCGGCCGCCTCGATCGCGACACCAGCGGCCTGCTGCTGCTGACCGACGACGGCGCGCTGCTGCACCGGATCGTGTCGCCGAAGTCGCAATTGCCGAAGGTCTACGAGGCGACGCTGGTGGACGAGCTGCGTGGCGACGAAACCGTGCTTTTTGCCAGCGGCAGCCTGCAGCTGGAATCCGAACCGACACCGCTGGCGCCGGCGCAACTGGAGGTCGTCGCTCCGCGGCATGCGCGACTGACATTGACCGAAGGCCGCTACCACCAGGTGCGGCGGATGTTCGCCGCGGTCGGCAACCACGTAGTGGCGCTGCATCGCAGCCGCATCGGTGGGCTCGACCTTGGCGATCTCGCGCCGGGCGAGTGGCGTGCGCTGGATGCGGGTGATCTCGAACGTCTGTTCGCGGGCTGACGTTTCGCTACGGCTGCATCAACTTCTTCCAGCCATCACGACCCAACTGGCGCACCGTCTCGATATTGCGCTCCACGATCGCGTCCGGATCCGGAAATGCCGCCACCGCGCGCGCCACGCTGTCCTCGCGCAGCAGGTGCAGGGTCGGATACGGCGCGCGGTTGGTGAAGTTCTCGACATCGTCGGATTCGCTGCCGGCGAACTGGTAATCGGGATGGAAACTCGCGACCTGCAGCACCCCGTCCAGTGCCAGCGCCTCGACCAGCGCGTCGGCCTGGTCGAGGAAATCGTTGTAGTCGAGGAAGTCGCAGAGCACCTGCGGATGCACCAGCAGCGTGGTATCGATCTGTTCGGCTGGCGTATCGCGCAATAACAGCAGTTCCACGCCGAGTGCTTCCAGCAATGCATCCGGCGTGGTGGCGTCGCTGAGTGTGATGCGCACCTGCTGCTTGAGGTACACGGTCTTGGCGAACGGGCACAGGTTGAGCCCGATCACCGCGCGTTCCAGCCACTGCCGGGTCGCGGCGAGCGGATCGTCGCTCATGACGGCGTCAGTCGCGTCGGCGTCAATCGCGAAAGTTCTCGAACTGCAGCGGCAGCGCGAATTCGCTCGCGCGCAGCAGCGTCATCGCCGCCTGCAGGTCGTCGCGTTTCTTGCTGGTGACTCGCAGCTTGTCGCCATTGATCTGGCTGTCGACCTTGAGCTTCGCGTCCTTGAGCGCCGACTGCAATTTCTTCGCCAGCTCGCGCTCGATGCCCTGCTTGACGATGATCTTCTGTCGCGCGCCGGCGAGGTTGGTCTCGACCGTACCCGGCTCCAGGCAGCGCGCGTCGATCTTCCGCGCGACCAGCCGCGCCCGCAGGATGTCGGTCATCTGCTGCAGCTGGAATTCGCTCGGCGCGGACAGGGCGATGGTGTTGTCCTCGCGCGTGAACGATGCATCCACGCCCTTGAAGTCGAAGCGCGTCGACAGCTCGCGGTTGGCCTGGTCGACCGCGTTGGTGAGTTCGTGGGTGTCGACTTCCGAGGCGATATCGAAGGAAGGCATGGGCGCGTGCCGCTGACAGGGGTGGGCAAGGGTAACGCAACGCCCGTCGCGGCCGCGACGCGGGGCATGCTCGCCGGCCGGACAGTGCGGCCCATACCTCCAGGCTATTGCCGCGCGAGCGCGGAGCAGGCAGCGTAGGGCGCTCGCCTGGAGCCTGTCATGAAGCTGACCGCTGCGCAGTATTGCCACGCCGGCGCCGCGGTATGACGCTGGAGCGCTCGCGGCGTATCCGCGCGATGCTGACCATGCTCGCGGCGGTCGGCGTGTTTGCGCTGATGGACGCCGGCCTCAAGCAACTGTCGACGCATTACCCGCCATTCGAGGTCGCAGCCCTGCGCGGCGCCTCGTCGCTGCCGCTGGTGCTGGCGTGGGCGCTGGCGACCACCGGAGTGGCGCCGCTGCTACGCGTGCGTTGGTCGCTGCACCTGCTGCGTGGCGTGATCGGCGTGGCGATGATGGCGTCGTTCGTGTACGCGATCCGCACGTTGCCGCTGTCGACCGCCTACTCGATCTTCTTCGTCGGGCCGTTGCTGATCACCGCGCTGTCGGTGCCGTTCCTCGGCGAGCGGGTCGGGCCGCGCCGCTGGACCGCGATCGCGATCGGACTGGTCGGCGTGCTGGTGCTGCTGCGTCCCACCGGTGCGGGCATGCTCAGCCTGGCGTCGCTGGCCGTGTTGCTGGCGGCGTTGATGTACGCGATCAGCGCGATCACCGTGCGCGTACTCGCACGCACCGACAGCACCCAGGCGATGATGGTGTGGCTGATGGCGATGATCGCGTTCGGCGCCGGTGCGCTCGCGATTCCGGACTGGGTGCCGCTGCGCGCCGCCGACGGCTGGATCATCCTGGGTGTCGGCGTTGCCGGCGCCTTGGGACAGTACGCGATCACCGAGGCATTCCGGCTGGGCGAGGCGTCGCTGGTGGCGCCGCTGGAATACACCGCGCTGGTGTGGGGCGTGCTGCTCGATGCCACGCTGTGGGGCGTGTTGCCGGATGCGGTGACCTGGCTCGGCGCGGGCATCATTATCGCCAGCGGCCTGTACCTGCTGCGCCGCGAACGTGTGCACGCCGAAGCCGAGCACCCCTGACGTGACGAAGGTCACGCCATCCACTGGCACGGGACGCGCGCAAAAAGACGTCGCATCATTCCCTCGTCTGGAAATGCGGAGAGCGGCATGCGCAACACATGGTGGGTACTGGTTTTGTTCACAGCGAGCGGCATCGCCGCCGCCGATGACATCAGCTGCAGCGTCAGCAGCGATTACGATCTCGGCATCACCCCGAAGTCGGTGATCCTGACCCGTGACAGCGGTACGCCGAAGGCGCTGGTGATGCGCCAGGGACGCCTGTTCGTCGATGATCGTTGGGTCACGCTCGGCGCCGCAGACCGTGATCGCCTGATCACCTATGAGCGCGAAGCGCGCGCGACCATGCCGCTGGCGCAGCAGATCGGCCACGACGCCGCCGACATCGCCTTCACCACGCTGGGCGAAGTCGCCGCCGGCTTCAGCAGCGATCCCGCCGCCAGCCGCGCGAAACTGGCGAAGGCGCGCGCGCAACTCGACGCGCGGCTGGCCCGTTCGGTCACCGCCAGCCATTTCAACGGTGATGACCTCGGCAACGGCATTGGCGAAGCGGTGCGCGCGACCTTGCCGGCGGTGATCGGCGATATCGTCGGCGGCGCGCTGGGTGCGGTGTTCAGCGGCGACAGCGCGCGGCTGCAGCGCATGCACAACATGGACAAGGACATCCAGGCGCGCGTCGAACCACGCGCCCGCGCGCTGGAGCGCAATGCACGCACGCTGTGCGAGCACATGCAATCGCTCGATCGCATCGACGACGCGTTCGACTACCGGCTGCCGGGCGGCGGTCGCCTGAACCTGCTCCAGACCAAGGTCGAGCATCGCCACTGAGGCGTCGACATCACGTTCGTGCCCGCTTCGCGAGCACCCCGGGCCTTCCACGCTCCCCTCGTGGAGGGCCTTTTTTGTGGTGGTTGGCGCTTTGCGCCGACGCGGCGACAATAGCGGCTCTGTCGTTCGCCGGAGGTCCGCATGGCCGCACCCAAGGAAGCACGCGTCCCCGATATCGGCGGCTATGACGACGTGCCGGTGATCGAAGTGCTGGTTGCGGTCGGCGACACGGTCAAGCAGGACCAGGGCCTGGTCACGCTGGAATCGGACAAGGCGACGATGGAAGTGCCGGCGCCGTTCGCAGGCGTGATCCGCGAGCTCAAGGTCAAGGTTGGCGACAAGCTGTCGGAAGGCGGCGTGGTGGCGCTGATCGAGCCGGGTGAGGCAGCTGCGGCAGAGAGCAAGCCCGCCGCAGACAAGGCGGAGCCGCCGCGCGCCGAACCGGCCGCGCCGCAGCAGGCCACAGCGGCCGCCGAAACCGGCACCAAGGTCGAGCCGGTCGCGGTCGCCGCGCAGCCGGACCGGATCGCGCAGGCATCGATCGAGAAGAGTGTGGCGCTCGCCGGCGCCACGACGTCGTCGGCACCGGCGGTGCGTTTCGAAGCCGATGCCGTGCTGCCGGACAAGGTGCCGTACGCAAGTCCCGCGGTGCGCCTGTTCGCGCGCGAGCTCGGTGTCGATCTGGCGCAGGTCAGCGGCAGCGAGCGCGGTGGTCGGATCAGCAAGCAGGACGTGCAGAAATTCGTGAAGTCGGCCTTGGCCGGTGGCGGTGCATCGGCCGGTGGCGGCCTCAACTTGTTGCCGTGGCCGAAAGTGGACTTCGCCAAGTTCGGCGCGATCGAGACGCGGCCACTGACGCGGATCCAGAAACTCTCCGGCGCCAATCTCGCACGCAACTGGGCGATGATTCCGCACGTCACCCAGCACGATGACGCCGACATCACCGAACTGGAAGCGCTGCGCGTCGCGCTCAACGATGAAAACGCGAAGACGATCGCCAAGGGCGTCGGCGCCAAGCTGACGATGCTCGCGTTCTTGATGAAGGCATCGGTCGCGGCGCTGCAGAAATTCCCGACCTTCAATGCCTCGCTCGATGCCAGCGGTGAGAACCTGGTGCTCAAGCAGTATTTCAATATCGGTTTCGCCGCCGACACGCCGAATGGCCTGGTCGTCCCGGTGCTGCGCGATGTCGACAAGAAAGGCGTGATCGAGATCGCCAGGGAATCCGGCGAGCTCGCCGCCAAGGCGCGCGAGGGCAAGCTTGGCCCAGCCGAGATGCAGGGCGGCTGCTTCACCATCAGTTCGCTCGGTGGCATCGGCGGCACCGGATTCACGCCAATCGTCAACGCGCCGGAAGTGGCGATCCTCGGTGTGTCGAAGGCGGCGATGCGGCCGGTGTGGGACGGCAAAGCATTCCAGCCGCGGCTGCTGCTGCCGCTGTCGCTGAGCTACGACCATCGCGTGGTCGACGGCGCCGCCGCCGCGCGCTTCACCGCGTATCTGGCGCAACTGCTCGGCGACCTGCGCCGGGCGTTGCTGTGAGCGCGCGGGCATGAGCAACGTCATTGAAGTGAAAGTGCCCGACATCGGCGGCTACGACGACGTGCCGGTGATCGAGGTGCTGGTCGCGGTCGGCGATACGGTCGCCAAGGACCAGAGCCTGGTCACGCTGGAGTCGGACAAGGCAACGATGGAAGTGCCTTCGTCGGCCGCGGGCGTGGTCAAGGAACTCAAGGTCAAGGTCGGCGACACGCTGTCGCAGGGCAGCGTGGTGGTGATTCTGGAAGTCGCGGCCGCCGCCGACGAAGTGCCAGCGGCAAAATCTGCGCCTGCTGCGTCAGTTCCCACCTCAGCGAAACCCGCGCCTACGCAGCTGGCCGTATCCGCCAGTGGTCGCAAGGCCGATATCGAATGCGCGCTCGTCGTGCTCGGCGCCGGCCCCGGCGGCTACAGTGCCGCGTTCCGCGCCGCCGACCTCGGCCTGGACACCGTACTGGTTGAACGCTATCCGCAACTCGGCGGCGTTTGCCTCAACGTCGGCTGCATTCCGTCGAAGGCGCTGCTGCACGCCGCCGCGGTGATCGACGAGGCGGTGCATGCATCGGACTACGGCGTCGACTTCGGCAAACCTAAGATCGCGCTCGACAGGTTGCGCGATTACAAGGACAAGGTCGTCGGCCAGCTGACCAAGGGCCTGAGCGGCATGGCGAAACAGCGCAAGGTGCGCGTGGTCGCCGGCGTCGGCCAGTTCATCTCGCCGAACGAACTTGAAGTCAATGGCAAGACCCTGATCCGCTTCGGGCAATGCATCATCGCGGCCGGTTCGCAGCCGGTGAAGCTGCCGGGCTTTCCGTGGGACGACGCGCGGGTGATGGATTCGACCGATGCGCTCGAACTGGCGGACATCCCGAAGAAGCTGCTGGTGGTCGGTGGCGGCATCATCGGCCTGGAGATGGCGACGGTATATCGCGCGCTCGGCAGCGAGGTCACGGTGGTCGAGCTCGCCGAACAGTTGATGCCCGGTACCGACCTCGACCTGGTCAAGCCGCTCGCCGAGCGCCTGAAGAAGCAGGGCGTCGCCGTGCACCTGAAGACTAAAGTCGTCGAGGCCAAGGCTCAGGAAAATGGCATCACCTGCAGCTTCGAAGGCACCAGCATCCCGGAAACGAAACTGTTCGATCGCGTGCTGGTCGCGGTCGGACGCAGCGCCAACGGCGACAAGCTCGCGGCCGACAAGGCCGGCGTCACCGTCGGCGAGCGTGGCCTGATCGCGGTCGATGCGCAGATGCGCACGAATGTGCCGCACATTTTCGCCATCGGCGATGTGATCGGGCAGCCGATGCTGGCGCACAAGGCGACGCACGAAGGCCACCTCGCCGCCGAGGTCGCCGCCGGCGAAAAGCGCGAGTGGGTCGCGCGCGTGATCCCGAGCGTCGCCTACACCGATCCCGAGATCGCCTGGGTCGGCGTCACCGAAACCGAAGCAAAGGCCAAGGGCCTGCAGGTCGGCGTCGGCAAGTTCCCGTGGGCCGCCAGTGGGCGCGCAATCGGCATCGGCCGCACCGAAGGCTTCACCAAACTGATCTTCGATGAGGCCACGCATCGCGTGATCGGCGGCGGCATCGCCGGCGTGCATGCCGGCGACCTGATCGCGGAAATCGTGCTGGCGATCGAGATGGGCGCCGAAGCCGCCGACATCGGCCACACCATCCATCCGCATCCGACCTTGAGCGAATCGGTCGGTATGGCGGCCGAGGTGTTCGAAGGCACGATCACAGACCTGTACGTCCCGAAAAAGAAGTGAATCCTGTTCGACGAGCCACACTGGAGCCAAGCGCATGCCAAAACTGTATGACAAGTCGAACGACCGCCTGCTCGGCGAAATCAGCCAGCAGGACCTCGACCTGCTGATCGACCAGTTCGAGGAAGAATCCAGTCGCGACCGCGACTACTACGTCAACAACGAAACCTTCCTGATGCTTGCTGACGCCGGCGCCTCGTCGGCGCTGCTGGATGCGATGAAGGAAGCGCTCAGCGCCAGTGGCGAAGCCGACGTGCGTTGGGAGGCCGACTGACCAAAACCCTTTGGCGGCAGCTTTTGCCTGCTGCCTAAAAGGCGAAGCCCCGGCCTTTCGGTCCGGGGCTCCAGGGGCCTGCCGCGAGTTCGACGAGGAAGCTGGTGCAGGCCTCATCAGTCACTGACCGGCGCTGCGAAGAAAAGGTTCCGCGCGGCGCCGAAGCTGTCGTCAAGCGGATCTCGAAGCTGGTGCGCCTGTTCAGACAGGAATGCGTCCTCTGCGGCGGTTGCCGGTGAGTTCATGCCTGCTATAATTTTGCGGCTCGACAGGGCGTTCCTTGGCCCTGCCGCTCCCGTCGCTTCCAGGTCTTCGCGTGCTGAATTCGGTTGCCGCGGGCCGACGGCTGGCGCGCTGTACGGTGGGCTTCCAGGCCATCGCGACGGCTGCGACAGCTCTGGTCTGCCTGCTGTTTGGCAGCGCTTCCGCGGCAGGAGCGCTGGCCGGAGGGGGCGCGATGACCCTGGGCAGCGCGCTTGCGGCATGGCGTGCGTTGGGTGGCGGGGTGGTCGGGTCAGGCGCGGCTTTGGGGCGCCTGATGGGGGCCACCGCGCTGAAGTGGATGCTGGTTGTGGTCGGTCTGTATCTGGCGCTGCACGTATGGCAACTGCCGCCCGGCCCGGTGTTCGCCGGGGTGGCAGTCGCCGCGCTGGCATGGCTGCCGGCAGCTGTTTTTGCGAGCCGTGCGGGGCAGCCGAACAGACGGCAATAATTTAGGCGGCAGTGTTCAAGATGATGAGGAAGTTTGCGTGAGTGCTGAGAGCGGAGCCACCGGCGGTTTGTCCGAATACATCCAGCATCACCTGACCCACAACACGGGCATGGTGTTTGGTGGCAGCTTTCATTGGGATTCGTGGCTGGTGTCGCTCGCGCTGGGCGCGGTGTTCTGTCTGTGGTTCGGCCTCAAGGCGCGCCACGCCACTGCTGGCGTACCCGGCAAGGGACAGGCGTTCGTGGAACTGGTGATCGAATTTGTCGACGGCCAGGTCAGGGACGTGTTTCATGGCGATCGCCGCTTCATCGCGCCGCTCGCGCTGACCATCTTCATGTGGGTGGTCTTCATGAACACCATGGACCTGCTGCCGCTGGACCTCGGCAACGCACTGGTCACGCTGCTCAGTGGCCAGGAGACCGCGCATCACACCTATTTCCGGACGGTCCCGACCGCGGACTTGAACACCACCGTTGCGATGTCGCTGAGCATATTTTTCCTGGTGATCTTCTATTCGATCAAGGCCAAGGGCGCAGGCGGCTTCGCCAAGGAATTGCTCACCGCGCCGTTCCAGGCCGAAGGGACGTTCGCGAAGATCGCGTTGGTGATTCCGAATATCATCCTCAACCTGGTTGAATACCTGTCCAAGCCGGTGTCGCTGTCGATGCGACTGTTCGGCAACATGTATGCAGGCGAGCTCGTGTTCATGCTGATCGCCGGACTGCTGGCGTCCTGGATCACCTTCCTGCCGGGCGTACTGTTTGGCGCGGCGTGGGGTGTGTTCCACATCCTGATCATCCTGCTGCAGGCCTTCATCTTCATGGTGCTGTCGGTGGTCTACATCTCGATGGCGCACGAGCATCACTGAGTCGCCAGCACCAAACAATCATCGCGTTCCGTCACTTCCACATTTGTTCTGTTCGAGGAAATAAAAATGGACCAGTTAATCGCTCTTATCCAGGCCAACACCGCGATCGGCATCGGCCTCATGATCGGTCTGGGCGCATTGGGTGCCTGCATCGGCATCGGCATCATGGGCTCGAAGTTCCTCGAGGCCGCCGCGCGCCAGCCCGAGCTGGTACCGATGCTGCAGGGCCGCATGTTCCTGCTGGTCGGTCTGATCGATGCCTCCTTCATTATCGGCCTGGCGATGGCGCTGTTCTTTGCGTTCGCCAATCCGCTGCTGTCCTCGCTCGCGGGCGGCTGATCCGGTTTTCGATGCCCGCCTTGGCGGGCATCGTCGTGCAGTGCGCGCAAGCGCATTGCCAGCAGCACGATTGATCCGATGCGCCCGACAGGACGCAAGCACTTTCGAAACGGGCGGATCGGTTTCCCACTTCAACCTTCCCGCATGGTGCGGGCAGGGCGACAGATAAGGCACCGCAGCGGTTGGGTGTCGTATCGATTAAGGAAGGACGTCATGGAAATTGGCATGACTTTGCTGGGCCAGGCGCTGTCGTTCGCGATCCTGATCTGGTTCACGGTCAAGTTCATCTGGCCGCCGCTGATGGCGGCGATCGAGCAACGTCAGCAGAAGATCGCTGAAGGCCTCGCGGCGGCCGATCGCAGCCAGAAAGATCTCGCGCAGACGCAGGAAAAGGTCAACGAGGCGTTGAAGGAAGCCCGCGTGAAGGCCACCGAGATCATCGACCAGGCGCATCAGCGCGGTCTCCAGATCGTGGACGCGGCCAAGCACGATGCGATCGCCGAAGGCCTCCGGCAGAAATCGCTGGCCGAATCCGAGATCGCAGCCACTGCCACGCGTGCCCGGGAAGACTTGCGCAAGCAGGTATCCGCGCTGGCGGTGACCGGCGCCGAAAAACTGCTGCGCCGCGAGATCGATACTGGCGCGCACAAGGCGCTACTCGACGAACTGGCTGCGCAGCTGTGACCCGGACGCCAGCCTTGAACAACGGCGCCAACCGATGAGTCAGTCCCTCAAGCTTGCCCGCCCGTATGCCCGCGCCATGTTCGCGCTGGCGCGCGATGAAGGCCCGGACGGTAGCAACACGATTGCATCGTGGTCGCAGGCGCTGGTCTTCTCGGCGCAGGTTGCTGCCGATCCGCGCGTTGCGTCGCTGCTTGGCAATCCGAAACTGACCGACGCCGACGCGGTGACGCTGCTGTTGCCTGACGGTGCGACCGCGGCTTTCGGACGTTTCCTTGCAGTGCTGGCCGAGAACCGTCGCCTGGCGCTGCTGCCGGAAATCGCCGGCCTGTACGAGGAACTGCGCGCCGATGCCGAGCGCGTGGTCAAGGCGAAGGTGACCTCGGCAACGGCATTGCCCGCGAGCGAACTGGACACGATCACCGCTGCGCTGAAGAAGCGCTTTGGTCGGGAAGTCGAGGTTGAGACCGCAGTGGACGAGTCGCTGATTGGTGGTGCGGTGATCGATGCCGGTGACGTGGTGATCGATGGCTCGCTGCGCGGCAAGCTCGCGCGCTTGCAGGCCGCGTTGGCGAATTAGCCTACTTCCAGACAGATAGAACCCCGGGCGCCGCACATCGCGACGCGCGACCAAGGA
>DASZZT010000096.1:0-3680 GCA_035543275.1 Luteimonas sp.
GGCGACACGCTGGCCGTGGCGGCGGAAGAGGTCGTGAACAGGATCGTGCCAGCGGCGGGTGGCGACGGCGGCGCGATCGCGCTGGATCGCGACGGCAACATCGCGATGCCGTTCAACACCTCAGGCATGTACCGCGGCTGGATCCGTCCCGACGGCAGCCGCGGCGTGGCGATCTTCCGCGACGAGGAGTAAAGCTCAGCGCTGATAGCACCCGGCGCATCCGCCCCCTGCCGAAAGTCATGGGGGCGGATGCGCTGCCGACGCAGGCCGGGGGGCTTGTGGCAAAATTCGTGCTTCGCCGCGGCCCTCGCCGCCTGTGACCACATTTCCGGACGCCTTCAGCCTTCTTATGTTGATCTTCGAGCAGTCCCGGCCCGGCCGCAGCGCCGTCGCCCAGCATCCCGCCGACACCGCCGCCCCCACGGACATCCCCGCCGCATTGCTGCGCGACACGCCGGTCGGCCTGCCGGAAGTGTCCGAGCTGCAGGTGGTGCGCCACTACACCAACCTGTCGCGCAAGAACTTCTCGATCGACACCCAGTTCTATCCGCTGGGCTCGTGCACAATGAAGTACAACCCGCGCGCCTGTCACTCAATCGCGCTGATGGACGGCTTCGCCGGGCGCCACCCATATGCGCCGGACACGCTGTCGCAGGGCTTCCTGTCGTGCATGCACGACCTGCAGGAAATCCTCGCCGAAGTCACCGGCATGAAGGGCGGCGTGTCGCTGGCCCCGATGGCCGGTGCGCAGGGCGAGTTCGCCGGCGTGGCGATGATCATGGCGTACCACAAGGCGCGCGGCGACCTGGAACGCAACGAGATCATCGTCCCCGACGCGGCCCACGGCACCAACCCGGCGTCCGCGGTGATGTGTGGATGCGTGGTCCGCGAGATTCCGACCAAGGGCGATGGCGACATCGATGTCGATGCGTTGAAGACAGTGCTCGGCCCGAAGACTGCCGGCATCATGCTCACCAACCCGTCGACGATCGGCGTCTTCGAACGCCGCATCCAGGAGATCGCCAGGCTCGTGCACAAGGCCGGCGGCCTGCTGTATTACGACGGCGCCAACCTCAACGCCATCCTCGGCAAGGTCCGGCCCGGCGACATGGGTTTCGACGCGATCCACATGAACCTGCACAAGACCTTCTCGACGCCGCACGGCGGCGGCGGGCCGGGCGCGGGTGCGGTGGGCGTGAGCGAGCGCCTGCGCGACTTCCTGCCGATTCCGATGATCGAGAAGCGTGACGACGGCCAGTACGGCTTCATCCGCAAAAAAGACCGCCCGCAGTCGATCGGCCGCCTGTCGGCGTTCGCAGGCAACGCCGGCGTGTTGATTCGCGCCTACGTCTACGCGCGCATGCTCGGCCGCCAGGGCATGACCCGCGTTGCCGAATACGCCACCCTCAACGCCAACTATCTGGCGGCGGAACTGAAGAAGGCCGGCTTCACCCTGGCCTATCCCGAGCGCCGCGCTTCGCATGAGTTCATCGTCACCGTGCAGCCGCAGAAGAAAGCCAACGGCATCACCGCGCTCGACTTCAGCAAGGCGCTGCTCGACCACAACATCCACGCGCCGACCAACTACTTCCCGCTGCTGGTGCCCGAGTGCCTGCTGATCGAGCCGACCGAGACCGAGAGCAAGGAAACGCTCGACGAGTTCGTCGTGGTGATGAGCAAGCTGCTCGCCGAATCGCGCGACAACCCGGAGCGGATGAAGGGCGCGCCCTACACCATGCCGGTGCGGCGCCTGGACGACGTCAAGGCGGTCAGGGAGCTCGACGTCTCGTTCCGGCCGGCCGCGTAGGTGGCGGACGAGATCGGCCATCTCCCGCGGCGTCCCGGCCGCATCTGGCTCGCGACGAAGTGGTCGCTGCAGGGATTGCGCGCGGCGTGGCTGCACGAATCCTCATTCCGGCTTGAGGTCTATTTGTTCGTCATCCTCGCGCCGCTGGGTGGCTGGCTGGGCCAAGGCCCGGTTGAGCGCGTCCTGCTGATCGGGAGTGGCTTGCTGGTGTTGAGCATCGAGTTGTTGAACTCCGCGATCGAGGCGGTGATCGAGCGCTACGGCGCCGAACATCACGAACTCGCCGGCCGCGCCAAGGATATGGGCTCGGCGGCGGTATTCGTGCTGATGATGAACGTGCTGCTCACCTGGGGGCTGATCCTTGGCCCGCGCTATTTATGACTCGCAGGACGAAGGCAGCATGAGTTTCGAATGGCTGGCCGATCCGCAGATCTGGATTGCCCTGATCACCCTGAGCACGCTGGAGATCGTGCTCGGCGTCGACAATCTCGTCTTCATCTCGATCGCGGTCAGCAAGCTGCCGCACGAGCGCCGCAACAAGGCGCGTCGCTTCGGTATCGCGCTGGCCTGCGTCAGCCGGATCCTGTTGCTGCTTTCGCTGGCCTATCTGGCACGGATGCAGACCGATCTGTTCAGCCTGTTCGGCATGGGCATCTCGATCCGAGACCTGGTGCTGATCCTGGGCGGCGTGTTCCTGGTGGTGAAGGGCGCGATGGAGATCCGCGACCTGGTCGTCGGCGAAGACGAAGCCGAAGACATCGGCACCAAACCGCTGGCATCGTTCGGCATGGTGATCGCGCAGATCGCGGTCATCGACATCGTGTTTTCGCTCGACTCGGTCATCACCGCGGTCGGCATGGTCTCGCAGATCCCGGTGATGGTGGCCGCGATCCTGATCGCGGTGGTGTTGATGCTGGTGGCGGCCAATCCGCTGGGTGAGTTCATCGACCGCAACCCCACCATCAAGATGCTGGCGCTGGGGTTCATCGTGCTGGTCGGGGTGGTGCTGATCGCCGATGGCCTGGGCATGCATATCCCGCGCGGGTATTTGTATGTGGCGATGGCGTTCTCGGCGGCGGTGGAGAGCCTGAACCTGTGGGTCAAGCGTCGCGTGCTGGCGCGCGAGTCCGAAGGCTGACGCACGTTGCGTCGGCGGTCGCAGGATGCTGCAATGCCGCCCTCATCCGAGCGGGAGCGTCCCATGCGCGTTGTATTGCTGATGGTCATTGCGGCATTGCTGTCCGGCTGCGGCTACAACCAGATCCAGCAGAAGGACGAGGCGGTCAAGGCCTCGTGGTCGCAGGTACTCAACGTCTACAAGCGCCGAGCCGACCTGGTGCCGAACCTGGTGGCGACGGTCAAGGGTTATGCCGCGCACGAGGCGCAGGTATTCGCGCAGGTCACCGAGGCACGCTCGAAGGTCGGCAGCATCAACGTCAACGCCGATGATCCGGCCTCGCTGGCCCAGTTCCAGCAGGCGCAGGGGCAGTTGCAAAGTGCGATCGGCCGCCTGCTGGTGGTTACCGAAAACTATCCGCAGCTCAAGGCCGACCAGACCTTCCTGCAGCTGCAGGCGCAGCTGGAGGGCACCGAGAACCGCATCACCGTCGAACGCCAGCGCTACATCCAGACGGTGCAGGACTACAACACCTATATCCGCCAGTTCCCGACCAACCTCACCGCGAAGCTGTTCGGCTACAAGCCCAAGCCGAACTTCTCGGTCGAGAACGAGCAGCAGATCCAGCAGCCGCCGACGGTAGACTTCGGCCGGTCCACGCAAGCACCGCAACCGACAACGCAACAGGAACCCGCGCCTGCGGGCGGCTGATGATGACGGATCGGTCGCTGGCCGGCCGTTGCTGATCAGCTGCTG
>DASZZT010000097.1:0-5909 GCA_035543275.1 Luteimonas sp.
AGGAACAGCTGCGGCAGTGGGTAGGTATGGCGGCCGACGGTGACCTGGCGCTCGCCCATCGCTTCGAGCAGCGCCGATTGCACCTTGGCCGGGGCGCGGTTGATCTCGTCGGCGAGCAGCACCGGGTGGAAGATCGGCCCCGGCAGGAATTCGAAGCGGCCATCCTGCGGGCGCCAGACCTCGGTGCCGGTGAGATCGGCCGGCAGCAGGTCGGGGGTGAACTGGACCCGGGCGAAGTCGGCTTCCAGACGCGCCGCCAGTGCACGGATCGCACTGGTCTTCGCCAGCCCGGGCGCGCCTTCGACCAGCAGGTGGCCATCGGCGAGCACGGCGATCAGCAGGCGCTCGATCAGTGCGGACTGGCCAACGATTTCGGCCGACAAGCCTTCGCGCAAGATGCGGAAGGCGTCATGAAGACGGGAAACATCGTCGCTGCGGCTGTCCATTGCGGTCCGTGGTCTGCGGGCGGGCGACGCCGGGGCGTCCGGGCCAGTTTGACCGATGCTGGCCGGGTTGGTTCATCCGGCGCGAGCCCGGAAACAACGAAGGGGCCGAGGCCCCTTCGCGTTCTTTTTTCCGGCACGGACCGCTCAGTTGCGCTGGGCGACCGGCAACACCTTTGGCGTCACGAAGATCAGCAGTTCCGCCTTGCTCTTGCTGCGGTTGCGCTTCTTGAACAGGTTGCCGATGATCGGGATGTCGGCCAGGAATGGCACCTTGGACATGTCCTGCTGGTCCTTGAACTCGTAGACGCCGCCGATGACCACGGTCTGGCCGTCCTCCACCAGCACCGCCGTGTTGACCTCACGCTTGGCGATGGTCGGTACCTGACCGACGCCGGTGTCGACGAAACCCTGCACCTCGTCTTTCTTGACGTTCATGTTGAGGAACACGCGGCCGTCGTTGGTGATGGTCGGGGTGACCTTGAGTTCGAGCAGCGCTTCCTTGAACTGCACCTGCGGAACCTGGGTACCGCCGCCGGTGCCGGCGCCGGTCAGGGTCAGGTAGCCGACTTCCTGGCCTTGGCGGATCACCGCTTCCTTCTGGTTGCTGGTGACGATGCGCGGGTTGGAGATCACTTCGCCGCGACCTTCGGTCTGCAATGCCGACAGCTCGATGTCGAGCAGGTAGCCGGCGTTGAGGATCGATAACGCCAGCGATCCCGCCTGACCTAATGCCGGGAAGTTGGTCATCAGGCCGCGGGTGATGGTGGCCCCCCGGAGGATTGGCGAAATCGGGGCGACGCAAGCAGCGCCGCCACCCGCTACACAGGTGTTGTAGGTCGCCAACCCCGCTTGATAGGTATTGGAAGCAGTCTGATTGGCGATGGCGGCGTCGATCTGCGAATTACGGTTAGCGTCGTTGGCAAGGAGGTTGCCGCTGAAGTTGACGTTGTTGTTGGCGCCGCTGATGCCGAACTTGGCACCAAGTTCGCGCGCGAACGATTCGTTGGCGATCACGATCCGTGCCTCGATCACCACCTGGTCGACCGGCTTGTCGAGCTTGCTGACCAGCTGCCTGATGTCCGCGACCTTCTGCGGGATGTCGATCACCAGCAGCGTGTTGGTGCGCCGGTCGAAGCTGATGCTGCCGCGCGGGGACAGGAAGCCGCGACCCTGCTGACCGGCACCGCCAGCACCGCCAGCACCACCGCCACCGCCATTACCCTTGCTTTCGTCGGTCAGCAGCTTGGCGATATCCTCGGCGTTGCCGTAGTTGATCGGGATGTATTCGGTGACGGTTTGGGCGCGGTTGTCCAGCGCGATCCGGGCGTCTTCCTTGTCCTGTTCGTACTTGGCGATTTCCGACTGCGGCGCGACCCAGACCACGTTGCCGCTGCTGCGCTTGTCCAGTCCCTTGGCCTGCAGCACGATGTCCAGCGCCTGGTCCCACGGCACGTTGATCAGACGCAGGGTGACGTTGCCGGTGACCGTATCGGAGGCGACGATGTTGAGATTCGATTCCTCGGCGATCAGCTGCAGCACGGTGCGCACCGGCACGTCCTGGAAGTTGAACGTGACCGGACGACCTCTGTAGGCGCGGGCACTGGTCGTGGAGGTCGTCGCGCCCATGGCGGTGGTTGCACCAACCGCGCGCGCCGACGCAGCGGTACGCGGCACGATCTCGACGATGTAGTCGCGACCGCTCTGGTAAGCCAGCGATTCGAACGGGCCGCTCGTGCTCAGCACTACCTGGGTACCATTGCCTACACGATTGGCGTCGATGCGCTGTACCGGCGTAGCGAAGTCGGTGACGTTCAACGGCTTCTGCAGCGACGCCGGCAGTTGTGCGTTGCCGACATCCACCACCACCGACGAACCCTGCGTACGCAGGTCCGGCATGGCGCCATCACCGCTGAAGTGCAGGATCAGACGACCCGCGCCGCCATCACCGCGCTTGAAGTCGATGTTCGACACCGAGATGGCGCCGGGCACCTGCTTGCCGGGATCGACGCTGGCCATCGGCGCGGTCTGCGCGAGCGCGACCAATGCCGGCGCGCTCGCTGGTGCGGCCTGCACGCCGCCAATGGCGGCCAGCAATCCCGCCGCTAGACCGAGCAGGCTCGCGCGTGAGGGCATCAGCCCTGAGGGCTGGGGGCGCCGGGCAGGCCGCAGGCGTTTGGCTTTGAGTACGGTCATCGTCCTATCCCCAATCATTGATCTTCGAGCGCAATCGACGCCGGCCGTTCCAGCCAGCCGCCCGCGCCATCCGGCACCAGTTCGACGATTTCGATGCGATCGTCATGGACCGCAGTCACACGGCCGTCGTTTTGCCCCACGTACACCCCAGGTCGCACGCGGTAGGTCACCTTGTCCGGCGCCATCACCAGCGCCACCAGACCCGCTCCGTTGCCGATGGTGCCGACCATGTCGAGACTATCGAGCGGAAACTGCTCCAGCGTCTGCTTGCGCCGGTTCGGATCCGGGCGCGGCCCGCTGCCGCCGCTCTGGTCGGTGAACGCATTGCTGAACGGGTCACGCAGGCCCTGCGCAGCGTATTCGAAGGTTTCGAACTGCTGCATCATCGGCAGCGGCTCCAGCGGTGGGGCCGGCCGACTCTTGACCTCGGCGACCCACTTTTCGAGATTCGGTGCGTCGCCCGGGGTGCTGGTCACACCGCGGCCGCAGGCGGCCAGCACCGAAACCAGGACCACGAGCAGCAACCCGCGAAGCACGCGGTTGACCGAGGTCGGCGCGAAAGCGTTGAACGAATGCTTGTGCATGTCAGCGCCCTCCCTTTCCGGCCGGTGCGGCAGCGGCCTTTTCCTGTGCCGCCGCCTCTTCCTCGTCCAGATAGCGGTAGGTCTTGACCGTACCGGCGAGTTCCAGCGGGATGTTGGCGCCGATGCCCGCAGACTTGGCGTTGGGCACCGGTCGCAGCGAGATGTCATGCATGGTCAGGATCACCACCCGCGGCAGTGAGGCCACGCCACTGACAAATGCGCCGAACTGGTGGTAGGTACCGACCATGCGCAGCGCGATAGGCTTCTCGGCGTAGAACTCCTTCGGCGTTTCCGGTCCCGGCTGGAACAGCTCGCTGTTGAGGCCGGTGGCGAGCGCGGTTTGCGAGATGTCGACGATCAGGTCCGGCATCTCGGTCTTGCTCGGCAGCTGACGCAACATCTGTTGCAACTGTTGCTCCATCTGCGCCAGCTGCAGCTTCAATGGTTCGAAATTGGCGGCGCGCCCCTGCTTGGTCTCGAACTCGGAGCGCAAATCGGCTTCCTGGCGCTCCAGGCCTTCGAGCTCGGTCCGCTTGCCGCCCACGAACAACCACCACGCCAGGCCCAGGATCAGCAATCCCAGCAGCACGCAGAAACCGAGCTTGAACTCACGCGGCCAGGAACCGGTGTTGTTGAAGTTCAATTCCTTCAGCGACATTTTTTTCTTGCTCACGGCGCGGCTCCTCCCGTGGCAGGCGCGGCGGGCGCCGGGGTGGCGGGTGCGGCCGGAGCGGCAGCGCCGTCGGCGGGCGCATCCGGCTTGCCATCGCCGTTCAGGTCCTTGGGCGCGTTGGGATTGGCGAGCAGGACGCTCAGGGTGAAGGTGTACGGCAGACCCGGATCACCTGCCTTGGCCTCGATGATCGACAGGTCCGGCTTGGTCATCCAGCCGGAGCCTTCCAGGGTGCGCATGTAGCTGCTGACTCGCGCATTCGACTGCGAGCGTCCCTCGATCGTGAGCTTGTCGCCTTCCTGCTTGATCGAGGTCAGGATCACGCCGTCGGGGATGGTGCGCACCAGCGAATCGAACAGGTGCACCATCTGCGAGCGGTTGGCCTGCAGCTGCTCGATGACTTCCTTGCGCGCCAGCAGCTTGGTCTTCTTCTCGTCGAGCGCGTCGATCTCCTTGATCTGGGTGTCGACCTTGGCGATCTGGTCGTGGAGATAGGCGTTACGCTCATTCTGGCCGCTGATCTGGGCGCTGTAGTAGCTGATGATCAGGAACGCCAGCACCGCCGCCGCCGCGGCCGACAGGCCGAGCATGGTCAGGAATTCCTTCTGGCGCAGCTTGCGCCGCTCGGCTCGCCACGGAAGCAGGTTGATCCGTGCCATCAGTCGAAGCTCCTCATGGCCAAACCTGCGGCGATCATCAGCGCGGGGGCATCCTGGGCCAGCGCGTGCGCCTGCACGCGCGGGCCGAGGGTCATCTGCGCCAGCGGATTGGCGACCACGCTCGGAACGCCGAGCTGCTCCTCGACCATCTCGGCGACGCCGGGAATCGAGGCACAACCGCCGGCAAGGACGATCTGATCGACCCGGTTGAACTCGCTGCCGGCATAGAAGAACTGCAGCAGGCGACTGATCTGCTGGACCAGCGCCTCCTTGAACGGCTCCAGCACCTCGATCTCGTAACTATCGGGCAGGCCGCCCTGGCGCTTGGCCAAGCCTGCATCCTCGTAGCTCAGGCCGTAGCGGCGCATGACTTCATCGGTCAATTGCTTGCCGCCGAACACCTGCTCGCGGCTGTAGAGACTGCGGCCGTTGCGCAGGATGTTGAGCGTGGTCATGGTGGCGCCGATGTCGACCAGGGCGACGACGCCGTCGCGCGCCATGTTCAACGTTTCGCTGAGCAGGCCGAAGGCGTTCTCGATCGCGAAGGCCTCCACGTCCATCACCCGCGCGATCAGGCCGCCGAGCTCCAGCGCGGAGGCGCGGGTCTCCACGTTCTCCGAACGCGAGGCTGCCAGCAGCACCTGCACCATCTCGGCATTGCCGGGCATCGGCCCGAGCACTTCGAAATCGAGGTTCACTTCCTCGATCGGGTACGGAATGTAGTTGACGGCTTCCAGTTCGATCTGCGATTCCAGGTCATCTTCGTCCAGATCGGCCGGCATCGGGATGATCTTGGTGATCACCGCCGAGCCTGCGACTGCGGCCGCGGCATGCCGGGCCTTGCTGCCCGAGCGCGCCATGGCGCGGCGGATCGCCTCGCCGACCGCCTCGACCTCGACGATGTTCTTCTCCACCACCGCGTTCGGCGGCAACGGCTCGACCGCGTAGTGCTCGACCCGATAACGGTTGCCCGTGCGCGACAGCTGCAGGAGCTTGACCGCCGTCGAACTGATGTCGACCCCGACCAAGGGCGGCTGGCTTTTTGTGATCAGTCCCACGTTTTTTCCCCTTGTCACGGGCGCTTACACGCACAACGTGCCCCGTTGCATTAAATAACGGACTTTTCACTTCATGGCAACTCCCCAAGCTGCCAGCCCCCAATTTTTCCCCTCGCGGCAGCCAACGGCCCCGGCGGTCAGATCCGGCCGCGGCGGGCTGCCACATGGGTCTCCTCTATACTCCGCGGCCACGACACCTGCAACACGCAACCAAGCAAGGACTCCTGCCCGATGCCCCGTATTCGTCGCCTGCTGCGCTGGGCGCTGCTCGCCTTCGCCGGCATCGTCGTGCTGGG
>DASZZT010000098.1:0-6667 GCA_035543275.1 Luteimonas sp.
GCGCGAGCAAACTTCGTGAAGCTCAACGAGAAGACCGAGGATACGCCGAAGAAGGACAAGCGGAAGTACCGCCGCGCGCGCTGGAAGTCGCTGCGCGCCCGGATCGACGTGTCGCGCTACATCCGCCGGATAGAGTTCACCGAAACGATCAAGCGCCGGTTGATCGAGGAAGTGAAAGAGGCGGTCGACGCCGTCTCGAAGGTGCAGCGTGAGGCCGAGGCGCTCGAGCGGCAGCTCAATCCGAAGGTCAAGGCGAAGGGCCCGAAGCTGAAGGAAGAGGAAAAGAAGCACCTCCTCAAGAAGCAGAAGGACATCAAGATCCACGTGAAGGGAATGATCGACGACCTGGAGGAGACGCCCGAGCGGCTCCGCCGGACGATCGAGGTGATCGCGCGCGGCGAGGCGCAGGCCGAGCAGGCGAAGAAAGAGCTCGTCGAGGCCAACCTCCGGCTCGTCGTCTCGATCGCGAAGAAGTACACGAACCGCGGGCTGCAGTTCCTCGACCTGATCCAGGAAGGCAACATCGGCCTGATGAAGGCGGTCGACAAGTTCGAATACCGTCGCGGCTACAAGTTCTCGACCTATGCGACGTGGTGGATCCGCCAGGCGATCACCCGCAGCATCGCTGACCAGGCGCGCACCATCCGCATCCCGGTGCACATGATCGAGACGATCAACAAGTTGAATCGCATCTCGCGGCAGATGCTGCAGCAGTTCGGCCGCGAAGCGACGCCCGAAGAGTTGGCAAAAGAGATGGACATGCCCGAGGACAAGATCCGCAAGGTCATGAAGATCGCCAAGGAACCGATCTCGATGGAGACACCGATCGGCGACGACGAGGATTCGCATCTGGGTGATTTCATCGAGGACACCAATGTCGAGTCCCCGATCGAGAACACCGTCAACATCAACCTGTCGGAAACCGTGCGCGACGTGCTCGCCGGGCTGACCCCGCGCGAGGCCAAGGTGCTGCGCATGCGCTTCGGCATCGACATGAACACCGACCACACCCTCGAGGAAGTCGGCAAGCAGTTCGACGTCACCCGCGAGCGCATCCGCCAGATCGAGGCCAAGGCGCTGCGCAAGCTGCGCCACCCGAGCCGCTCGGAGACGCTACGCAGCTTCCTGGATATCGAGTAAGCCCTGCGCAATCCCGACCTGCGACGAGCCCGTCATCGGCGGGCTTCGTTTTTTGCGGTCGCGGCGGCGATAATCCCGCGACGGGCCTATAGCTCAATGGTTAGAGCAAAGGACTCATAATCCTCAGGTTCCAGGTTCGAGTCCTGGTGGGCCCACCATCTGCTTTACACATGCTTCACTTGCGTGTAGCGCGGGGCCGCGCAGGATATCCCGGTCGCATCTCGGCGACGCCATGCGGGAACCAGCCATGAACCCTTCACTCAAGATCCTCGGTCTCGCCATGTTGCTGGCGGGAACTGCGGCGTGCAGCAGGAACGAACCGTCCACCAGCGCCGACACGCAGCCGCCGCCCGTCGAGAGCGCGCCAGCGCCAATGCCGGCGGAACCTGCCCGCGCCGCGCCCGCGAGCGACACGGTCGCGGCACCCAAATTGCAGGCCGCCCTGCGCGACCTCTGGCACGGCCATATCGTCCATGCCCGTGATTACGCGCTGGCCGTACACGCCGGCAACAAGGCCGACGCGAGCAAGGCCGCCGATGCGGTGGTCGCCAATGCGAAGCAGCTCAGCGGCGCGGTCGCCGGTTTCTACGGCAAGGCCGGTGGCGATCGCATGATGGAGCTGCTCGGCGGCCACTGGGGCGCGGTCAAGGCGCTGACCGACACGCGCGCTGCCAGGAATGCTGCCGGCGCCGACAAGGCGATGGCCGATCTCACCGCCAACGCCAGCGAGATCGCCAAGTTCCTGGCCGGCGCCAATCCCAACCTGCCAGAGGATACGGTGCGTGGTCTGATGCTGGCCCACGGCGCGCATCACTCGCAGCAGATCCAGCAGATCATGGCCGACGACATGCAGGGCGAGGCCACGACCTGGACGGCGATGCAGCAACACATGGACATGATCGCCGACGCGCTTGCGGGCGCGATCGCCAAGCAGTTCCCGGAGAAAGCGAGCTGATCGATGGCGCATGGCCTGGCCAGGCTCGGCGATACCCGGCAGCGGCTGTTGCGACAGCTGCTGTCGACGCCCGACGGCTGCACGGTCGAGGCGATGTGCGAGCGCCTGCGCGTCAGCCACAACGCGGTGCGGCAACATCTCACCGCGTTGATCGGTGAAGCCTTCGTCGAGCGCGTGCAGGCGCGCATGACCGGCGGCCGGCCGCAGTCGCGGTACGCGCTGACCGGCACCGGCCGCGAACTGTTTCCGCGCAATTACGGCGCCATCGCCAGTGCGTTGCTGGGACAGTTGCACACGCGCCTGGGTGAGGCCGAGGTCGGCACGCTGCTGCAGCAACTCGGCAGCACGGTCGCCGCCACGCAACCCATCCTGCAGCCGGGTGATGGCCCCGACGGCATGGCGCGCGCACTGGCGCAGCGACTGGACGGCCTCGGCTACGAGGCCGTGCCCGCGCGTCATGGCGAGGAGTGGCAGGTCGAGGCGTTCAACTGCGTGTTCCACGCGCTGGCGCAACAGCATCCGCAGGTTTGCAAGTTCGACCTGGCCTATCTGGAAGGCGTCAGCGGCCGCCGCATCCACCATATGGAATGCATCGTCCGCGGCGGAAACGTCTGCCGGTTTCGAATAGGCGACCCCCGGAGCGGCACCGAGCCTGCTGGCGCCGGCCGGGAAAAGTCCGGCAGTTGACGCCGGGGCCTGCGCCGCAGCGACAATGCGGCGATGACCATGCCCGCGTTGCTGGAAACCGTCGAACAGCAGACCGCAGCCGATCCGCAATGGACGGTGCTGTGGCTGCACGGTCTCGGCGCCGACGGCCATGATTTCGCGCCGATCGTGCCGGAACTGGTTCGGCGCGACTGGCCGCCATTGCGCTTCGTGTTTCCGCACGCGCCACAGCGCGCAGTGACGATAAACGGCGGCATGCGCATGCGCGCCTGGTACGACATCCGCGACTTCGGCTTCAACGATGCGAGCAGTGCCAATCGCGCCGACGAACAAGGCGTGGAGGAATCGATCGTGCAGGTCGAGGCGCTGATCGCGCGTGAATCCGAACGCGGCGTACCCGCCAGTCGCCTGCTCCTTGCGGGCTTCTCGCAGGGCGGCGCGATCGCGCTCGCGGCCGGATTGCGTCGCAGCGAGCCGCTGGCGGGGCTGATCGGACTGTCGACCTATTTGCCGATGCACCACCGCGCCACGCAGCAACTGCCGCCGCAGGCGATAACGCAACCACTGTTCATGGCCCACGGCACCCAGGATCCGGTGGTGCCGTTCGCCGCTGGCGAGGCCAGCGCCGCGCGCCTGCGCGAACTCGGCTTCGCGGTCGACTGGCATCGCTACCCGATGCCGCATTCGGTCTGTGCGGAGGAAATCCGCGACCTTGGCGACTGGATGTCGCGGCGTTTCGCGGCGGGCTGAGCGATGACCGATCCGCGCGTCAGCGAGCCGTGGTTGCCCGATCTGTGCCGGCTGCCGCGTCTGGCAACGATGTTCGGCGTCGCCGAACTGGTGGTGCTGGTGCTGGCGTTGGCGCCAGACGGTGGCGCGCACTGGAATCCGCAACGCTTCGTCTCCGCCAGCGGTTTCGCGTTGTGGCTGGCGCTGACCATCGCGGTGCTGTTGTGCGCCTCGCGGCGGCAGGTCTCGCGGCTGCCGATGGCCCTGGGTTCGCTGGTGGCGGTCGGCGGCGCCGCGTTCGTGGCGATGCTCGGCGCGGCAATGTTGCACCAGCTCGATCGCAGCCTCGGTTACGACCTGGTGCCGGTCACCGTGCACCTGGCGCAGTTCGCGCTCGGCAGCGCTGCGATCGCCGCATTGATCACCGCGGTGGTGCTGCGCTACCTGTATGTGATCGATGGCTGGCAGGCGCAGGTGCGCGCCAGCGCGCGCGCCGAGGCCGACGCGCTGCAGGCGCGGATCAAGCCGCATTTCCTGTTCAACAGCATGAACACCATCGCCAGCCTGGTGCGGCGCGATCCGGTGGTCGCCGAGCGCGCGATACTGGACCTGTCCGACCTGTTCCGCGCCGCGCTCGGTGCCGGCGAATCGGATTCCAGTCTGGCCGAGGAGGTCGAACTGACCGAGCGCTATCTCGCCATCGAGGCCTTGCGCCTGGGGCCGCGCCTGCAGGTCGTCTGGCGCAAGACCGAACCGCTGCCGTGGCAGCTGCCGCTGCCGCGGCTGATGCTGCAGCCGCTGGTGGAGAACGCGGTTTTGCATGGCGTGTCGCGGCTGCCGCAAGGCGGCACCATCGAGATCAGCCTCGCCACCGATGCCGGCCTGCTGCGGCTGACGGTGCGCAATCCCGCGCCGCCACCGCGCGAGGACGACGGCGGCCGCGGCGCGCAGCACGCGCAGCGCAGCATCGGCCATCGCCTGACTTATGCGTTCGGGCCGCGCGCGGGCATGACGGCCGCGTGGGAGGAAGGCTACTATCGTTGCGACCTGAAGCTGCCGATCGCCGGGGAGCGAGCGCATGAAAGGTGAGGCTGCATGCGGATAGTGATTGCCGACGACGAGCCACTGGCGCGTGCCCGCCTGCGCGAGCTGCTGGGTGAACAGGCCGGCGTCGAGGTCGTGGCCGAGGCCGATGACGGCCGCGCCGCGCTGCATGCCTGTGCTGAACACCGCCCCGACCTGATCCTGCTCGACATCGCCATGCCCGGCATCGACGGGCTTGAGGCAGCGCGCCACCTGGCCGCGTTCGAGCCGCGCCCGGCGGTGGTGTTCTGCACCGCGTTCGACGCGCATGCGCTGTCGGCGTTCGATGCCGCGGCAATCGACTACCTGGTCAAGCCGATACGGCCCGAACGGCTGGCGGCAGCGCTCGAGCGCGTGCGCACCTTCGCCGCCGGGCGCGGTCAGTCCGCGGCCGCGCCCAGCGGCCAGCGCCGCACCCACCTGTGCGCGCGCATGCGCGGCAGCCTGCGCCTGATCCCGATCGAGGACGTGCATTACCTGCAGGCGGACGAGAAATACGTCGTCGTCCACCATGCGCGTGGCGAGGACCTGATCGAGGAGTCGCTGAAGTCGCTGGAAGAGGAATTCGCCGGTCGCTTCGTACGCATCCACCGCAACTGCCTGGTGGCGCGGCACGAGATCATCGAGCTCAAGCGCGTCGCCGACGGCCATGTGCAGGCGGTGCTGCGGCATGGCAAGCAGCCGCTGGAGGTCAGCCGCCGCTGCGTGGCGCATCTGCGGGAGACGGTGAAGCATTTGTAGGAGCGCCCCATGCTTCCACAGAGCATGGGCGCGATTGCCTTTGATCCCTGCATTTGCGCAAGAGCATCGCGCCCATGGGCCGCTCCTACAAGGGTGTGTCATCGCCGATAATGCGCACATGAGCCTTCTGCGCATCGCCACCCGCAAGAGCCCGCTCGCGTTGTGGCAGAGCGAGCACGTCGCCGCCGCACTGCGCGCGGTGCATCCGGGCCTGGTCGTGGAACTGGTGCCGATGAGCACCCGCGGCGACGAGGTGCTGGATCGCTCGCTGGCCGCGATCGGCGGCAAAGGTCTGTTCCTCAAGGAACTGGAACTGGCGATGCAGCGCGGCGAGGCCGACTGCGCGGTGCATTCGCTCAAGGACGTGCCGATGGAGCTGGAGCCTGGCTTCGCGCTGGCGGCGATCCTGCAGCGTGCCGACCATGCCGATGCCTTTGTCAGCAACCGTTTCGACGACTTCGATGCCTTGCCGCAGCGCGCGCGCGTGGGCACCTCGTCGTTGCGGCGCCAGGCGCAGCTGCGCGCACGGCGTCCGGACCTGCAGTTGCTCGACTTGCGTGGCAACGTCAACACGCGCCTGGCCAAGCTCGATGCCGGCGATTACGACGCGATCGTGCTGGCCTGCGCCGGGCTGCAGCGGCTGGGCTTCGCCGCGCGCATTCGCGCGCGCCTCGATGCGCCGCAGTGGTTACCCGCGCCGGCGCAGGGCGCGATCGCGATCGAATGCCGCGACGATGACGCGCAGACGCATGCGTTGTTCGCCGCGCTGGACCATGCCGACACGCGCACCTGCGTCGAGGCCGAGCGCGCGATGAACCGCGCGTTGCATGGCAGCTGCCATGTGCCGGTCGCCGCGTATGCCCATCTCGATGGCCAGCACCTGTATCTGGCGGGGCTGGTCGGCTCTGCGGGCGATGGTCGCCTCGTGCGCGCCCACGCACAGGGGCGCGGCGACATGCCCGAGGGCCTGGGCCTGGA
Organism: Luteimonas sp.; assembly: GCA_035543275.1. Classification (GTDB taxonomy): domain Bacteria; phylum Pseudomonadota; class Gammaproteobacteria; order Xanthomonadales; family Xanthomonadaceae; genus Cognatiluteimonas. The sequence continues at coordinate 6,293 of DASZZT010000098.1, forward strand.
AGTCGCCGAAAAACTGCTGGCGCAAGGCGCGCGCGAATTGATCGACGGCTCTCTGTAGCGCCCGTAGCCTGGGTTGAGCGCAGCGATACCCGGGGATTGGGCCGGCCGATCGCGTCAGTAGTATAGCGTCACCAAGTGCTTCGCCTCGGCGAAGAACAGCCAGCGTTCGACGAACGCGCCGGCGAGCGTCGACACGGCGGCCATCGCGAACCAGGGCGCGGCGTTCAGGTGGACGAACCACCACGCCGGCAGCAGGCACAGTACCGGTACGATCGCGAACAGCACGATCGCCAGCCGCCGCAAGCGCCGCGAATGTTTCCGTGCGACCACGAATGCCATCTCGCGGGTGATGTAATTGGCTTCGGTATTCGGGCG
>DASZZT010000099.1:0-7608 GCA_035543275.1 Luteimonas sp.
CGACAGCGACGAGGACGAAGCCGCGGTGTTGATCGCGACGCCCGACACCGACGCGCCATTGCGCCCCTTGGTAATCAACCTGCGCGACGCGGCGGTCGAGGGCAGCTTCGACCGCGTGCTGGAAGTGGTGCCAGCCGACGAATCCGCACGCGGGCCGCTGCGCGAGCGCTGGAAGCAATACCAGGCGCGCGGCTTCGACCTGAAAAAAATCGACATGTGATGCAGCACCGATGACCTCGCTGGCCCCCAGCTATGACCCCACCCAATTCGAAGCCCGCCTCTATGCCGAATGGGAAGCCAGCGGCGTGTTCCGGCCCAGTGGCAATGGCGAGCCGTACGCGATCCTGCTGCCGCCGCCAAACGTCACCGGCACCCTGCACATGGGCCACGCGTTCCAGCACACGCTGCAGGACGCACTGATCCGCTACCACCGCATGCGCGGCTTTGATGCGCTGTGGCAGATGGGCACCGACCACGCCGGCATCGCGACGGAAATGGTGGTCGCGCGCAATCTCAGTCGCGATGGATTGACCCGCGACGGCCTCGGTCGCGACGGCTTCATCGAGAAAGTGTGGGAGTGGAAGCAGGAATCCGGCGACACCATCGAGCGGCAGATGCGCCGGCTCGGCACCTCGGGCGACTGGACGCGCAGCGTGTTCACGATGGATCCGTTGGCGGCCGAAGCGGTGGTCGAAGCCTTCGTGCGTCTGCACGACGAAGGCCTGATCTATCGCGGCCAGCGTTTGGTCAACTGGGATCCGGTGCTGAAGACCGCGATCTCCGACCTCGAGGTCGTCAACGAGGAGGAGGACGGCTTCCTGTGGTCGATCAGTTATCCGCTCAGCGACGGCAGCGGCGCGCTCGTGGTTGCGACCACGCGCCCGGAAACCATGCTCGGCGACACCGCGGTGATGGTGCATCCCGACGACGCGCGTTATTCGCACCTGATCGGCAAGACCGTGACGCTGCCGCTGACTGGACGCGAGATCCCGGTGATCGCCGACGACTACGTCGATCGCGAATTCGGCACCGGCGTGGTCAAGGTCACGCCCGCGCACGATTTCAACGATTACGCCGTCGGCCAGCGCCACCAGCTGCCATTGATCAATATCTTCACGCCCGATGCGGCAACGAACGATTCGGTGCCGGAAAAATATCGCGGCCTGGATCGCTACGACGCGCGCAAGGTCGTGCTCGCCGACCTCGAAGCCGCCGGCCTGCTCGTCGAGACCAGGCCGCACAAGCTGCAGGTCCCGCGTGGCGACCGCACCGGCCAGGTGATCGAGCCCTACCTCACCGACCAGTGGTTCGTGAAAATGGACGGCCTCGGTGCGCGTGGCCTCGAACTCGCCGAGACCGGTGCATTCAAATTCGTACCTGGCAACTGGATCAACACTTACCGCCACTGGATGGAGAACATCCAGGAATGGTGCATCAGCCGTCAGCTCTGGTGGGGCCATCGCATCCCGGCGTGGTACGACGCCAGCGGCAACATCCATGTCGGTCGCGACGAGGCCGAGGTTCGCGCGAAACATGCGCTCGGCGTTGACGTCGCGCTGACGCAGGACAACGACGTCCTCGAGACCTGGTTCTCCTCGGCGTTGTGGCCGATCAGCACCATGGGCTGGCCAAACTCCGAGCTGATGCAGCAACGCGGCTTCGACAAGTTCGTGCCATCGTCGGTGTTGGTCACCGGCTTCGACATCATTTTCTTCTGGGTCGCCCGGATGATCATGATGACCGACCACTTCACCGGCGAGGTGCCGTTCAAGGACGTCTACATCACCGGCCTGGTCCGCGACAAGGACGGCCAGAAGATGTCGAAGTCGAAGGGTAACGTGCTTGATCCGCTCGACATCATCGACGGCATCAGCATCGAGGACCTCGTTGCCAAGCGCACCACCGGCCTGATGCAACCGAAGATGGTCGAGAAGATCGCCAGGGCCACGCGCAAGGAATTCCCCGACGGTATTCCCGCATTCGGCGCCGACGCGCTGCGCTTCACCATGGCCGCATTGGCCGGCCACGGCCGCGACATCAAGTTCGATCTCAACCGCGCCGAGGGCTACAAGAATTTCTGCAACAAGCTGTGGAATGCCACCCGCTTCGTGCTGATGAACACGGACGGTTACAGCACCAGCGGTGCACCGCAGCCGGTCACCGATGCCGAGAAGTGGATCCTGTCGCGACTCGCGAAGGTTTCGGCGCAGGCCGAAGCGCATTTCGCCAGCTACCGCTTCGACCTGCTGGCGCAGGCCTTGTATGAATTCGCGTGGAACGAGTTCTGCGACTGGTTCGTCGAACTGGCCAAGCCGGCGTTGAACGGCGAGGACAGGGCTTCCGCCGACAGCACCCGCCACACGCTGTTGCACGTGCTGGAAGCGCTGCTACGGTTGCTGCACCCGCTGATTCCGTTCGTCACAGAGGAACTGTGGCGCAGCGTCGCGCCGAAGCTCGGTATCGCGGAAACGACGATCATGGTACGGCCGTATCCGGAGGTCGGCGAATTCACAGGCAACTACGCCAGCGCCGAAGCCGATGTCGAGTGGCTCAAGTCGATGGTCTCGGCATTGCGCCGCATCCGCAGCGAACTCGGCGTCTCGCCCGCGAAGACCGTCACGCTGCTGCTGCAAGGCGGCAACGCGAATGATGCTGCGCGCGTCGAGCGCTTCGCCTCGCAACTGAAATTCCTCAACAAGTTGGCGACAATTGAAAAGATCGAAGGCGAGCCGCCGCCGGCCGCCGCCGCGCTGGTCGGCGATCTGAAACTGTTCGTGCCGCTGGCCGGCCTGGTCGACCTCGACGCCGAGCGCACACGCCTGGACAAGGAACTCAAGCGTGTGCAAGGCGAGCTCGCGAAATCACAAGGCAAGCTCGCCAGCGCGACCTTCGTCCAGAACGCACCGACCGCGGTGGTCGAGCAGGAACGCCAGCGCCTGTCTGACTGGACGGCGCAGCGCGATGCGCTGACGGCCCAACGCGCCCGCCTCTGAGCCTGCGCGCACGCCTCTGCCTGTGTGCGCGCGTTTCTGACCCTCGTGTAGGAGCGCCCCATGGGCGCGATGCTTTTTACCGCTCTTCGACAAGCGAGAGCATCGCGCCCATGGGGCGCTCCTACAAAGACCTTTGTCACCCGTCCGCAAACAACTCCATCGCCATCACCAGCGCATCTTCGCGCCCCTGCTTCGCCGGGTAATAACGCGGTCGCCGCCCGATCTCGTTGAACCCCTCGGCGTGATACAGCGCTATTGCGGTTGCGTTCGACGGCCGCACCTCGAGGAACACCCGCTGCACCCGGCGCCCGCGCGCCACCTGCAGCAACGCCCGCAGCAGGCGCCGGCCATGCCCGCGGCCCTGCACTTCCGGCGCAGCGCAGACATTGAGCACATGCGCCTCGTCGGCGGCGATGCTGAGCATGCCGTAGCCGATGATGGCGTCGTCGTGCACCAGCACCCACGCCGGATAGTCGGCCAGCAGGCAGTCGCGGAAGATACCGCGTGTCCACGGGAACGGGTATGCGCGCTGCTCGATCGCCAGCACCGCGTCGAGGTCGGGCTCGCACATCGGCCGCAGGCTGGCGGGCGCTGCGGCATCGGCCAGGCGCGCGCTCACGATCGCGCTGCTGCCCGCATCGCGCGCAGGCGCGGCCACAGCGCGCGCTTGGCGGCAGCGCTGCGCAATTGATCGAGTGGCGGCAGGCGCGTCAATCGTTCTACCGGCACGCCGGCCGCGCGTGCGATCGAGCGCAACAGCAGCGGTTGTGCTTCGTTGTCCACGGCGCCGCGCTGGGCGCCAGGCACGTCCGTGGGGGTTGCCGGCCGGTACACGACATGTCCGAGCGCTGTCAGGGCTTCGCGCTGGAAGGCATCCCACATCGCCGTCAGTCCCTGGCCACCGGCGGCAGGCGTCGACGGCGCAACCACGACACCGGCCCGGACAATGCGTACAGCGCGGTCGCCGCCAGCAGCACCCGTGGCGGATCGATCACCAGCGCGATCAGCACCACCAGCGCAATCACGATCGCCAAGAACGGCACCCGGTCGGCCTTCGGCCCGCTACCGCTGCCCTTGAAGCTGCTGTAGCGGATGCGGCTGACCATCAGCAGCGCCGCGGTCACCGTCACCGCGACCGCGACGTAGCGCAGCTGCTCGCCGCTGAAATGAAGGTCGTGCGCGCTCCACACGAAGCTCGCCATCAACCCCGCCGCCGCCGGGCTGGCCAGGCCGATGAACCAGCGCTTGTCGACCTGCGCCACCTGGCTGTTGAAGCGCGCCAGCCGCAGCGCGGTGCACGCGGCGTACAGGAACGCCGTCAGCCAGCCGATCTTGCCGGCGGTGATCCCGTCGAGCTTCAGCGACGACAGCGCCCAGTAGTACATCACCAGCGCCGGCGCCATGCCGAAGCTGACCAGATCGGCAAGCGAGTCGTATTGCACCCCGAATTCGCTCTGAGTATTGGTCAGGCGCGCGACCCGGCCGTCGATGCCGTCGAGGATCGCGGACACGAAGATCGCCACGCAGGCCGGCTCGAAACGCCCCTGCGAGGCGGCAACGATCGCGAAGAAGCCGCCGAACAGGCCGCCGGTGGTGAACAGGTTCGGCAGCAGATAGATGCCGCGGGAGCGCGGGCGCGGCGGAGTCGTGTCTTCCATGGCGCGAGTTTAGCGGGCTTGCGCCGGCCCCGGCGCGGTGCTGCAATCGGCTCCCCGTCGCGCAGGAGAACGGACATGGCTGTCCGCACCCGACTTGCCGCTGTGATCGTCGCACTTCTGATGTGCGGCGCCGCCAGCGCCGGCGATATCTACCAGTGGAAGGACGCCAAGGGCGTGACCCACTTCTCCGACGCGCCGCCGCCCAAGGGCCGGTACCAGGCGCGCGACATCCACCATCGCGACGGCGAGGCGGCGCCTGCGGACGCCGGCAAGCCGACCACCGCCGCAAGTGCCAACTGCACCCTGGCCAGGACCAACCTCGACCGGCTCAAGGCCGGCGGCGACATCGGCCTGGACGCCAATGGCGACGGCAAGCCCGACGCCCCACTCAGCGACGCCGAGCGCGAGAAGCAGACGCAACTGGCCGAGGCCAACATCAAGACCTTCTGCGCACCGACGGCGACCGCCGCGACCCCATGAGGGCCGGTTGGGCGATCGTCGCTGGCCTGGCGCTGGGCATCGGCGTGGCGTGGTGGCTAGCCCGCGACACGCCGCAACAGGCCCAGGCCAAACACCACCGCGCCGAACGCGCCGCCGCAGCGGCTGCCGCGGACGCGCGTCCGGTGCTCTACCGCTGGCACGACGCCAACGGCGTGCTGCAGATCACCGAGCAGCCCCCGCATGGAAGGAATGCCGGCCGCAAGTACGAACGCATCGACATGACCCCGCGCAAGGGCATCGAGGTCCACGGCGCCCGCGAATAGGCGGCTCGCGGATCGATCTCGCATCACGCATGGCAAAATGCCGATTCCCGCCAGCAGAAACCACCCCGATGCGCCTGTCGCAATTCCACCTCCGCACCAGCAAGGAAACCCCCGCCGACGCCGAGATCATCAGCCACAAGCTGATGCTCAAGGCCGGCATGCTGCGCAAGCTTGCCACCGGCCTCTACACCTGGTCGCCGCTGGGGCTGCGCGTGCTGCGCAAGGTCGAGGCCGTCGTGCGTGAGGAGATGAACGCGGCCGGCGCGATCGAGCTGCTGATGCCGTCGATCCAGCCGAAGGAACTGTGGGAAGAAACCGGGCGCTGGCAGAAGTTCGGCGGCCTGCTGCTGAAGATCAAGGATCGCAAGGAGGCCGAGTACTGCTACGGCCCGACCGCCGAGGAAGTCATCACCGACTTCGCGCGCAACGAACTGGCCAGCTACAAGCAGCTGCCGATCAACTTCTACCAGATCCAGACCAAGTTCCGCGACGAGATCCGCCCGCGTTTCGGGGTGATGCGTGCGCGCGAATTCCTGATGAAGGATGCGTACTCGTTCCACATCGACGATGCCGACCTGGATCGCGAGTACCGCAACATGATCGATACCTATAGCCGCATCTTCACCCGGCTCGGATTGAAGTTCCGCGCGGTGCAGGCCGATTCCGGCGCGATCGGCGGCGACGCCTCGCAGGAGTTCCACGTGCTCGCCGAATCGGGCGAGGACGCGATCGCGTTCTCCACGGCTTCGGACTATGCCGCCAACGTCGAGACGGCGATGGCCGCAGCACCAGCCGCGCGTCCGGCCGCAAGCGAAGCGATGCGCAAGGTCGATACGCCGACGCAGAAGACCTGCGAGGACGTCGCTGCGCTGCTCGACATTGCGCTCGAGCGCACGGTGAAGTCGGTCGCGCTGATGGGCGACGAGGCCACCGGCTTCGTGCTGGCGCTGGTCCGCGGCGACCATGTCGTCAACGAGATCAAACTGGCGAAGCTGCCGGGGCTGGCCGAATACCGGCTGGCTACTGAAGCGGAGATTCTCGAACACCTCGGCAGCGAGCCGGGTTTCCTCGGACCGGTCTCGCCGAAACAGCCGATCCGCGTGATTGCCGATCGCAACGTCGCAGCGCTGGCCGATTTCGTGGTCGGCGCCAACCAGGCGGGCTTCCACCTTGCGGGCCTCAACTGGGGCCGCGACCTGCCCGAACCCGCGCTGGTCGCCGACATTCGCAACGTGGTGGCTGGCGATGCTTCTCCAGACGGGAATGGTGCGCTGCAACTCGCGCGAGGCATCGAGGTCGGCCACGTGTTCCAGCTCGGTCGCAGCTATGCCGAGGCGATGGGCGCCAGCGTGCTCGACGCCGCCGGCAAAGCCGTGGCCCCGACGATGGGGTGTTACGGCATCGGCGTCTCGCGCATCGTCGCCGCGGCGATCGAGCAGAACCACGACGAGGCCGGGATTATCTGGCCGGCCGCGATGGCACCGTGGCAGGTGGCGGTGTGCATGATCAATCCGAAGAACGACCCGGCCGTCGCCGCAGCCGCCGAATCGCTGTATCGGGAATTGAATGCCGCCGGCATCGACGCGGTATTCGACGATCGCGGCCTGCGTCCGGGGGCGATGTTCGCGGATATCGAGCTGATCGGGATTCCGCACCGGGTCGTGGTGTCGGAGCGAGGCCTGGTCGCCGGCAGCTTCGAATATCGCGCCCGCAATGCCGCCGAATCGGAGAATCTCGATCGACCGGCGCTGCTGGCGCGGCTGGGCGTGGCCTGATCCGGCGACCAGGCGCGCGGTCCCGTCGCGACGCCATCGCCGGTTTGCAACTGCCGACATTCGCCAATTGCGTCGCGGGCGATTAATATCTGGTTTCCGGCCGGTTATGGCCGACGATCCCATCCCCTGCGATACGCGGAGCACCCATGCCCATCGATGTAAACAAGCTTTCGGCCAAGCAACTCGACACCCTGATCAGCCAGGCGAAGAAGCGCAAGACCAAACTCGGCAAGCGCAAGCCAGCCGCCACGGTACGCATGAAACTCACCGCCCTGGCCAAGGCCGAGGGCTATACGATCGCCGAACTGTTCGGCGCTGCGGTCGCGGCGCCGAAAGCGCGCAAGGCCGCAGCCCCACGCAAGAAAGTACGCAAGCTCGGCAAGGTCGCGCCGAAATACCGCAATCCGGCCAACAGCAC
>DASZZT010000100.1:0-11865 GCA_035543275.1 Luteimonas sp.
GTGTTCTTCAATCCATCGCTGCGTACGCGCACCAGTTTCGAGCTCGGCGCGTTCCAGCTCGGCGGCCATGCCGTGGTGCTGCAGCCGGGCAAGGACGCCTGGCCGATCGAGTTCGACCTCGGCACGGTAATGGATGGCGACGCCGAGGAGCACATCGTCGAGGTGGCGAAGGTGCTGTCGCGCTATGCCGACATGATCGGCGTGCGCGCGTTTCCGAAGTTTGTCGACTGGTCGCTCGATCGCCAGGACAAGGTGCTGCGCGGTTTCGCGCAACATGCGACGGTGCCGGTCATCAACATGGAGACGATCACCCATCCTTGCCAGGAACTCGCGCACGTGATGGCGCTGCAGGAGCATTTCAGCAGTGCTGACCTGCGCGGCAAGAAATACGTGCTGACCTGGGCCTGGCACCCGAAGGCGCTCAACACCGCCGTGGCCAACTCCGCGCTCACCATCGCCACGCGCATGGGCATGGACGTGACCCTGCTGTGCCCGACGCCTGACTACGTGCTGGACGAGCGCTACATGGACTGGGCGGCGCAAAACGTCGCCGAAAGCGGCGGTTCGCTGCAGGTCAGCCACGACATCGAATCCGCATATCGCGGCGCCGACGTGGTCTACGCCAAGAGCTGGGGCGCGCTGCCGTACTTCGGCCGATGGGAAAACGAAAAGCCAATCCGCGACCAGTACAAGCACTTCATCGTAGACGAGGCCAAGATGGCGCTGACCAACCACGGCGTGTTCTCGCATTGCCTGCCGCTGCGCCGCAACGTCAAGGCGACCGATGCGGTGATGGACTCGACGCAATGCATCGCCATCGACGAAGCCGAGAATCGCCTGCATGTGCAGAAAGCGATCATGGCCGCGCTGGCCACCCAGTAATACTTCCGGAACAGACCCAAGATGAGCAAGCAAGACATCGTCCTCGCATTTTCCGGCGGCCTTGATACCAGCTTCTGCGTACCTTGGCTGCAGGAATGCGGCTGGAACGTGCACACCGTGTTCGCCGACACCGGCGGTGTGGATGCCGGCGAGCGCGCCTGCATCGAGCAGCGCGCGGCCGATCTCGGCGTCGCCAGCCACGTCACCATCGATGGCGGCCCGGCGCTCTGGGACGACTTCGTCAAGCCGTTCGTGTGGGCGGGCGAGGGCTACCAGGGGCAATACCCGTTGCTCGTGTCGGATCGCTACCTGATCGTCGACGCTGCACTGGCACGCGCGCATGATCTGGGCACCAATGTCATCGCGCACGGCTGCACCGGCATGGGCAACGACCAGGTGCGGTTCGACCTGGCGGTGAAGGCATCGGGCGACTACACGATCGTCGCGCCGGTCCGGGAAGTCCAGAAGCAGCACACCCAGGTCCGCGCCTACGAGCAGACATACCTCGAGGAACGTGGCTTCGGCGTGCGCGCAAAGCAGAAGGCCTACACCATCAACGAGAATCTGCTTGGCCTGACCATGTCCGGCGGCGAAATCGACCGCTGGGAAGCACCGGGCGAAGGTGCGAGCGGCTGGTGCGCGCCGCGCGAGCGCTGGCCGATCGAGCCGCTGCAGGTGACGTTGCGCTTCGTCGAAGGCGAAGCAGTCGTACTCGACGGACAGGAGCTGCCGGGCGCGCAATTGCTGACGCAACTCAACACCATGTTCGCGCAGTACGGTGTCGGCCGCGGGATGTACACCGGTGACACCACCATCGGCCTCAAGGGCCGCATCGTCTACGAGGCGCCGGGCCTGACCGCATTGCTCGTGGCCCATCGCGCGCTGGAGGAAGCGGTGCTGAGCAAGCAGCAAAACCGCTTCAAGCCGGAAGTCGCGCGCAAGTGGGTCGAGCTGGTCTACGAAGGTTTCTTCCACGATCCGTTGAAGACCGATCTCGCGGCCTTCCTCGCCTCCTCGCAGAAGATGGTCAACGGCGAGGTCGTGCTGGAAACTCGCGGCGGCCGCGTCGATGCGGTTGCGGTGCGCTCGCCGCACATCCTCGCCGCCAAGGGCGCGACCTATGCGCAATCGGCGGACTGGGGTGTCGAGGAGGCCGAAGGATTCATCAAGCTGTTCGGCATGAGCAGCACGCTGTGGGCGCAGGTCAACAAGGCCGAAGGCAACTGACATGCTCGGCGCTGTTCTCCGTCATCTCGAAGCACTGGTCTCGTTCGACACCCGCAATCCGCCGCGGGCGATCGGGACGGACGGCATCTTCGACTACCTGCGTGCGCAGCTGTCCGGCTTCCGTGTGGACGTGACCGATCACGGAGCTGGCGCGGTGTCGCTGCTCGCCGTGCGCGGCAACCCGTCGCGTGTGTTCAACGTGCACCTGGACACGGTGCCGTCATCGCCAGCATGGAGTGCTGATCCCCATGTCCTGCGCGTGACCGGCGGTCGCGCGATCGGACTGGGCGCCTGCGATACCAAAGGCGCGGCGGCCGGCCTGCTCGCCGCCGCGGCGGTGACGCAAGGCGACGCCACCTTCCTCTTCAGCAGCGACGAGGAAGCCAACGACGCGCGCTGCATCGACGCCTTCCTCAAGCGCAATCATGGTTTCACCGAGGCCATCATTGCCGAGCCGACGCAGTGCGAAGCGGTGCTCGCGCATCGTGGCATCAGCTCAGTGCTGCTTCGGTTCCGCGGCGCCGCCGGCCATGCCTCCGGCGCCAATGCCCTGCAAGCCAGTGCGTTGCACCAGACGCTGCGCTGGGGCGTGAAGGCGCTGGACTTCGTCGAGTCCGAAGCGCATCGCCGCTTCGGCGGGCTGACCGGCCTGCGCTTCAACGTCGGTCGCGTCGAAGGCGGGATCAAGGCCAACGTCATCGCACCTCAGGCGGAAGTGCGCTTCGGCTTCCGACCGCTGCCGTCGCAGGACATCGACGCGCTGCATGCGCAGTTCGCAGCGTTTGCCGATGTCGATGCGCTGGCGCATTACGAAGAAACCTTCCGCGGTCCGTCGCTGCCCGCAGGCGATGTCGCCGCCGCGGAAGAGAAGCGGCTGGCGGCACGCGACCTTGCCGATGAACTCGACCTGCCGATCGGCAATGCCGTGGATTTCTGGACCGAGGCCTCGCTGTTCTCGCGTGCCGGCCTGACCGCACTGGTCTACGGTCCTGGTGACATTGCCCAGGCGCATACCGCCGATGAATGGGTCGCACTCGACCAACTGCAACGCTACGCCGACACGATTACGCGAATCCTGCAATGACCGCCCACGACCTCCAGACCCGCCAGACCATCGTGCGCCTGCTCTCCAACATGGCCAGCACCAAGGAGATCCAGCAGTACCTCAAGCGCTTCTCGCAACTCGATGCGGCGCGCTTCGCCGTGGTCAAGGTCGGCGGCGCGGTGCTGCGCGACGAGCTCGACGCACTGGTGTCTTCGCTGTCGTTCCTGCAGCAGGTCGGGCTCACCCCCATCGTCGTGCACGGTGCCGGCCCACAGCTCGATGCGGAAATGCAGAAGGCCGGCATCGTCAAGCGCACCGTCGGCAACCTGCGCGTCACTGATGCCCCGGTGCTTGCGGTGGTACGGCGCGTGATGCGACAGGAGAATCTCAGGCTGGTCGAGGCGTTGCAGGCGCAGGGAGTGCGCGCGACGTCGATCCTGTCGGGCGTGTTCGAAGCCGCCTTCCTCGAGCGCGAGGTCTACGGGCTGGTTGGCAAGGTCACGGGCGTCGATACCGACGGCATCCACGCCGCGATCAAGGTCGAATCGATTCCGGTGATTGCCTCGCTGGCCGAAACGGTGGATGGCCAGATCGTCAACGTCAACGCCGACTGGGCCGCCAACGAGCTGATCAAGACGTTGCAGCCGTACAAGATCGTGTTCCTGACAGGGACCGGAGGTTTGCTTGACGACCATGGCAAGGTCATCGATTCGATCAACCTGAGTACCGAGTACGACGAACTGATCACGCAACCATGGCTGCACTCGGGCATGCGGGTGAAGATCGAGCAGATCCACGATCTGCTCATGGCACTGCCGCCATCGTCGTCGGTTTCGATCACCAAGCCCGCGCAACTGGCGAAGGAACTGTTCACCCACAAGGGCTCGGGCACGCTGGTGCGGCGTGGCGAGCGGGTGCTTGAGGCGGCGTCCTGGAGCGAACTGGATCTGCCACGTCTGCGCGTACTGATCGAGTCGGCGTTCGTCCGGCGGCTGGCCGCCGATTACTTCGAGCGCACGGGCTTGTACCGCGCCTATGTCAGCGAGAACTATCGCGCCGCAGTGATTCTCACTGACGAGGATGGCGATACTTACCTCGACAAGTTCGCCGTGCTCGACGAGGCGCAGGGCGAGGGCCTCGGCCGTGCGGTCTGGCAGGTGATGCGCGAGCAGAATCCGCGCCTGTTCTGGCGCTCGCGTCGCGGCAATCCGGCTAATGCGTTCTACTACGCCGAATGCGACGGCTGCATCAAGCAGGAGACGTGGAAGGTCTTCTGGTATGGAACGCGCAATTTCGACGAGATCGCGCACTGCGTCGAGCACTGCTGCACGCGGCCGCCCACATTGAAGGATCGCGAAGAAGAAAAGCCCCATGGATAACTGGAAGCATATTCCGACGCTGCAAGGCGAACACGTCCGGCTGGAGCCACTCCAGTTGGAACATGTCCCAGCGTTGCAGGCGGCTGCCGCCGATGGCGAGCTGTGGAAGCTGTGGTACACCTCGGTGCCGGTGTTCGAAAAGACCCAGGCCTACGTCGAAACCGCGCTGGCCGAACACGCGGTCGGCGTGTCGCTGCCGTTTGTGGTTCGCGATGCGTCCGGAACGGTGGTCGGCAGCACACGCTACGGCCGAATCGAGTGCGCCCATCGCCGCGTCGAGATCGGCTGGACCTGGTATGCCCGGCGCGTGCAGCGCACCGCATTGAACACGGAAGCCAAGCTGTTGTTGCTCACGCATGCGTTCGAGACGATGGACACGATCTGCGTGCAGTTCCTGACCAACTGGTTCAACTTCGCTTCGCGCGCGGCGATCACACGGCTGGGCGCCAAGCAGGACGGCGTGCTGCGCAATCACATGCTCAACTCCGATGGCAGCTATCGCGACACCGTGGTGTTCTCGATCATCCAGTCAGAATGGCCGGCGGTGAAGCGGCATCTGCGGCACAAGCTCGGGCGAGAGGCGGCAGCATGACGCATTCCATCGGCATCGTCGGCGCACGTGGTCATGTCGGCGCCGAACTCATCAAGCTCATCTCGGAACATCCTTCGTTCGAACTTGCGTTCGTGTCCTCGCGCGAACTCGACGGCCAGCGCCTCGGCGACCACATAGCCGAATACTGCGGCGAACTGCGCTACAGCGCGCCGGACCACGAGCAGTTGCCGGGCTACGGCGCAGACGCGGTGGTCCTGGCGCTGCCAAACGGCAAGGCCACGGCCTGCGTTGCCGCATTCGATGCAGCAAGTGCCGATCCCGTTCTCATCGATCTGTCCGCCGATTACCGCTGCAACGACAGCTGGTATTACGGGCTTCCCGAGCTGACCCGCGCGACCTGCGCGGGTCAGCGCCGCATCAGCAATCCCGGCTGCTTTGCCACGGCGATGCAACTGGCGATCGCACCAATGTGCGATGCCGTTGCGGGACCAGTGCAGTGTTTCGGTGTTTCGGGATATTCCGGTGCCGGGACGACGCCTTCGGACAAGAACGATCCGGACAAGTTGCACGGCAACCTGATGCCATACGCATCGATCGGACATTTGCACGAGCAGGAAGTCAGCAGGCACCTGCTGCCCGTGGAGTTCATGCCGCATGTCGCGCCGCACTTCCGTGGACTGACTATCACTGCAAACCTGCATCTGGACCAGGCCACGTCGCTCGAATCCGTCCGCGCGCGCTACCGGCAGCAATACGCCAGCGAGCCGCTGGTCGAAGTGGTCGACCAGGCCCCTTGGGTCAGCCGCATCGCCGGGCAGCATGGTGTCGAGGTCGGCGGTTTTGCGCTGTCAGAAGATGGCAGGCGTCTTGTCGTCGTTGCCGTGCTCGACAACCTGCTCAAGGGCGCGGCGACGCAGGCGCTGCAAAACCTGAATCTCGCTTTTGGCTTCGACGAGTTCACCGGAATCCCCTGTAGGAGCGCCTCTTAGGCGCGAGCTTTTGATCCACAAGACAACAGCAAGAGCTCGCGCCTAAGAGGCGCTCCTACAGAAAACGAGGAAGGAACAGCCATGTCTGACCTGTTGTGGCAAAAACCCGGCGTCGAGGTGGACACGCGCATCCAGCGCTTCCTCGCCGGGGACGACGTCCTTCTCGATCGCGAGTTCTTCGGGTTCGACATCCAGGCCAGTCGCGCCCATGCCGCAGGCTTGCAGCTGATCGGCATCCTCGATGCGGACGAGCTCGCCGGGATCACGCGCGAACTCGCGACGCTGGCCGATGACTTCCGCAACGGCGCGTTTGTGCTCGACGATCGCTACGAGGATGGCCATTCTGCGATCGAGGCGCGGCTGATCGAGCGTCTCGGCGACGCCGGGCGCAAGATCCACACCGGCCGCAGCCGCAACGATCAGGTGTTGGTTGCCACGCGGCTGTGGCTGAAGGATCGGCTTGCACGCACCGCCGCGTTGTGCCGCGAGACCGCAGAGGTCGCGCTCGCGCGCGCCGAGGCCGACAACATGCTGCCGCTGCCTGGCTATACGCACCTGCAACGCGCGGTGGTGTCCTCGGCCGGCATGTGGTGGGCGGCGTGGGCCGAAGGCTTCATCGACAACGCTGCGCGGGTGAACCACACGCGGGAGTGGATCGACGCCAATCCGCTCGGCAGCGCCGCCGGTTACGGCGTCAACCTGCCGCTCGCGCGCGAACACACCACGCAGGCGCTCGACTTCGGCCGCATGCAGGTGTCGGCGGCGTACGCGCAGCTGTCGCGCGGCAAGTTCGAGCTGGCCGCGATCGATGCGCTCGGCTCGGCGCTGCTGGACCTGCGCAGGCTGGCGTGGGACCTGAGCCTGTTCACCAGCGCCGAGTTCGGCTTCGTCGGAATGCCGGCGCAATACACCACCGGCAGCTCGATCATGCCGAACAAACGCAATCCCGACGTGATCGAGCTGATGCGCGCCAGCTACGCGAGCGTCGCGGCCGCGCGCGTGGAAATCGAGCAACTGCTGTCGCTGCCGTCCGGCTACCACCGTGACCTGCAATTCTCCAAGGGCGCGATCGTGCACGCCTTCGGTCGCGGCCTCGGCGCGCTGGAACTGCTGCCCGACCTGCTGCGCAACCTGGAATGGAAACCGGAGGCGATGCGCGCGGCGCTCGATTCGTCGATGTATGCGACCGATTGCGCAATCGACTTGTCGCGCCAAGGCGTGCCTTTCCGTGATGCCTATCGTCAGGCCGCAGACCCCGCGCGCTGGCCCCAGGGCGATCCGGAAGCCAGCCTGGCGGCGCGCGTCTCGCCGGGCGCGGCCGGAGACATGCGGCTGGAACTGCTGCGCGAACGTTTCGATGCGCTTGCGCGTGGATTGTAGGAGCGCACTTGGGCGCGACGGGAAGCCTGCGGCCATCATCGGCCACCACCAGCAAGCGGGTTTCCCTGGCGCGCGGCGGCGCGTTGGGGAAGGTCGAAGGCAGGTGTCGGCGCGGCGCGGCACGAAAAAACCGACGCTCGGCCGGTTTCGTCCTAACTCTTTGATTTTAGTGGTCGGGGAGACAGGATTCGAACCTGCGACCTCTACGTCCCGAACGTAGCGCTCTACCAGACTGAGCTACACCCCGACAGGTGAGCCCAATATTGTAGTGACTGGCCCCCGCCACCGGCAAGACCCTGCCCGTCGGATCGGCGTGACGGCAGCCTGCCGCTAGACTGTATGGCTACACCTGCGCCGGAGTTTCCAGCTTGATCAAGCCCCGCACCCCGCCCGGAGTCATGGAGCTGCTGCCGCGCGAGCAGATCGCCTTCCAGCGCATGCTCGACACGATCCGCCAGGCCTTCGAGCGCTTCGGCTTCCTGCCGGTGGAGACGCCGGTGATGGAGCTGTCGGAGGTACTGCTGACCAAGTCCGGCGGCGAGACCGAGCGCCAGGTGTATTTCGTGCAGTCGACCGGTGCGCTGGAAAAGCAAGGTGAGGGCATGCCCGAGCTGGCACTGCGCTTCGACCTGACCGTGCCGCTGGCGCGCTATGTCGCCGAGCACGAGCACGATCTGGTGTTCCCGTTCCGCCGCTACCAGATGCAGCGCGTCTATCGCGGCGAGCGCGCCCAGCGCGGCCGCTTCCGCGAGTTCTACCAGTGCGACATCGACGTGATCGGCAAGGACACCTTGTCGGTTCGTCACGATGCGGAAATCCCGGCGGTGATCGCAGCCGTGTTCGATGCGCTCGCAATCGGCGACTTCACCATCCAGCTCAATCATCGCAAGCTGCTGCGCGGCTATTTCGAAGGGCTCGGCATCGTTGATGACGAGCGGCAGAACGCGGTGCTGCGCGAGCTCGACAAGCTTGACAAGCGTGGCGAGGACGCGGTGCGGGCGACGCTGTCCGGCGAGGGCTTCGGCCTTGCTGAAGATATCGTGCAGCAGCTGATGGCGTTCTCGCGCGTGCGTTCGCACGGTCACGACGACGCACTGGCGAAACTCGACGCACTCGGCGCCGGCACGCCACTGTTCGAGCAGGGGCGCCAGGAGTTGCGCGAAGTGCTGCAGCGCCTGCGCGCGATGGGCGTGCCGGAGGCGCGCTATGCGATCAAGCTGTCGATCGCGCGCGGCCTGGATTACTACACCGGCATCGTCTACGAGACGGTGCTCGATGCGCATCCGCAGATCGGTTCGATCTGTTCGGGCGGGCGCTACGACAACCTCGCCAGCCATTACAGCAAGTCGAAACTACCGGGCGTCGGCATCTCCATCGGCCTGACCCGGCTGTTCTTCCAGTTGCGCGAAGCCGGGCTGATCGCGACCGCCGACAGCACGGTCGATGCAATGGTGGCGCTGCTCGACGACGCCGACCTGGACACGGCGCTGGCGCTGTCGCAGCGTCTGCGCGCAGCGGGCCTCAATGTTGAAACACAACTCGAGCCGAAGAAGCTGGCCAGGCAGCTGCAGTATGCCGACCGCGCCGGAATCCGCTTCGTGGTGATCCGCGGCGAGGATGAGGCCGCGCGCGACGTGGTCGCGGTCAAGGACCTGCGCCGCGGCCAACAGTTCGAAGTCAAGGCCGACGACCTGGCGTCGGCGCTGCAGGTGGAGCGCGAGCAGCTGCGCGCATTGCCGGAGAACAGCCGATGAACTTACCCATCCGGCTGGACGGACGTTCGCTGACGCGTGCACAACTGGTCGCTGTCGCACGTGGCGCAAAGGTCGAACTGGATGCCGGCGCGCTGCCCGCGGTCGCGCGTGCAGCCGCGTTCCTCGCCGATCTGGTCGCGCGCGAAGAACCCATTTATGGTGTGTCGACCGGCTTCGGCAGCAACGCCGACAAGTTGCTCGGCGGGCATCCGTTGCGCGACGAGTTGCCGGGCGCGGCGCCGTCGGGTCGTTCGTTGCATGTCGAGCTGCAGAACAACCTGATCATCACCCACGCCGTCTGTGTCGGTGAGCCGTTCGCGGCCGATGTGGTGCGGGCGATGCTGTGCATCCGCATCAACACGCTATTGCGCGGGCATTCCGGCATCCGCGTCGAAACGCTGCAGTCACTGGCGGCGATGCTCAATGCCGGCGTCGTACCGGTGGTGCCGCAGATGGGTTCGGTTGGCGCCTCGGGCGATCTTGCGCCGCTGTCGCACCTGGCGATCGTGCTGCTGGGTGGCGGCGAAGCCTTCTTCGAAGGCGAGCGCCTGCCGGGTGCGCAGGCGTTGGAGTGCGCCGGGTTGCAGCCCGTGTCGCTGTCCTACAAGGAAGGACTCGCGCTCAACAACGGCACCGCGCAGATGCTCGCGACCGGCGTGCTGGCGCTGGACAAGCTCGATGACCTGCTCGATACCGCCGATCTCGCGGCGGCGATGACCATCGATGCCTTCGCCGGACGCCTGGGCGCATTCGCCCCGCAAGTGCACGCGTTGCGGCCGCATCCGGGCCAGGTGCAGGTGGCCGCGAACCTGCGCGCATTGCTCGCCGGATCGACGCTGGCGGACATTCCCTACCACCTGGTGCCCAAGTTCCGGCAATGGCTGCCGTCGAGCTGGGAGACGCACGACGCGCAACAACTGCGTTTCGACATCGGCTGGGATTGGGTGCCGTTCGGCCAGCGCCACGGCCGCGAGAAGTTCTACCAGCGTTTTCGACCGTTCCGGGGTGGCAAGAAACACCAGCCGCAGGACAGCTACTCGCTGCGCTGCATTCCGCAGGTACATGGCGCGGTGCGCGATGCCATCGAACAGGCCAAGCGCGTATTCGACATCGAGCTCAATGCCGTCACCGACAATCCGCTGATATTCCCGGATGCGCTGGCCGAGCACGTGGAAGAACAAGTGATTTCCGCTGGTCATTTCCACGGCATGCCGCTGGCGCTGGCGATGAGCTATGTCAAGGCGGCGATCCCGGTGCTGGCCTCGATCTCCGAGCGTCGCCTCAACAAGCTGGTCGATCCGGCGACGAATGACGGCTTGCCGGCGTTCCTGATCGGCAACGAGGACGGCACCGAGTCGGGCTACATGATCGTGCAATACACCGCCGCGGCAATCGTCAACGACCTGACCAGCCGCGCGATGCCGGCTTCGGTCTATTCGATCCCGACCTCGGCCAATGCCGAAGATCATGTCTCGATGGGCGCGAACGAAGCTCGGCACGTGCTGGCGATGGCCGACGACCTTGGCAAGGTGCTGTCGTTGGAGTTGTACACCGCGGCGCAGGCGCTGGATCTGCGGCGCGACATGATCAATGCAGCACGCGCGCTCGCCGGACGCAGCGATGCATCGGCGTTCGCCACCAAGGTCCAGTGCGGTCCGCTGCCGGCTGATCCCGGGCGTGATGCCTTTCTCGCCGAGGTCGACGGCCTGCGCAACGAGTTGACGCACGCTGGTGTGTTCCAGCCGGGCAGGGCGGTTGCGGCCGCGCATGCGGTGCTCCGCGCGCGAATCCCGTTCCTCGATCGCGACCGCGCGCTCGACGGCGAAGTGGCCGCGGCCGTTCGCCTGGTTGCCGACGGCAGCGTGCTTGCCGCCGCGCGCTCCGCAATGCACGGCTGATCGCGACACAAGGCGGCAGCGCTAGCGGACTGACGTCGCCTGCATCACGCGGTCAATCAGAAAGCGGAATTCGGTCGAATGCTTCAGCACGCCGATGTCCGTTGCTGGCATCGCCCTCGCGCGGTTGCGGATAGTCCTCGCGCCGGTCCAGCAGCACGGTGTGCATGCCGGCCTCGCGCGCAGCATCGAGTTCCTCGATCACATCGGACAGGAATACGATGTCTTTCGGGCGGCGATTGAGCGCATCGGCGATCAACAGGTAACTATCGGCATCGCGCTTGTGGCCGATCTGCGTGTCGAAGAAAGCCGAGAACAACGGGGCAAGATCGCCGGCTTCGCTGTGGCCGAACAGCAGTTTTTGCGCGCTGACCGAACCCGACGAGAACACCGCGAGGCGATGGCCGGCATCGTGCCACTTGCGCAGCGATTCGGCGGCATCGGCGTAGATGTGGCCACGGTAGTCGCCACGCTCATAGCCTTCGCGCCACAGCATGCCCTGCAGCGCCTTCAGCGCGGTGTGCTTGCGGTCCTGGTCGATCCAGCCCTGCAACGTCTCGACGATGACATCGTCGCTGCAGATGCCTCCGTTCTCGGTCGCAACGACGTCCAGCCAGCGACGCACGTCGGGATCATCGCCATGCTGGCGCACGAAGCGCGGCAGTTCGCGCCGCGCATACGGGAACAGCACGTCCTTGACGAAGGAGATGCTGCTGGTGGTGACTTCGATGTCGGTGAGGATGATGGGAAGCATGGCTCTG
>DASZZT010000101.1:0-9111 GCA_035543275.1 Luteimonas sp.
TCTGATGAAGTCCATGGACGATGCTTCGGCTGCCGTTGCGGCCTACCTGCAACAGCACGAGACCAAGGGCCTGCTGCGCTTCATCACCTGCGGCAGCGTCGACGACGGCAAGAGCACGTTGATCGGCCGCCTGCTGCACGACACCAAGTTGCTGTTCGACGACCAGCTGGCGGCGCTGGAATCCGACAGCCGCCGCTACGGCACCCAGGGCGACGATGTCGACTTCGCGCTGCTGGTCGACGGCCTTGCCGCCGAGCGCGAGCAGGGCATCACCATCGATGTGGCCTACCGCTACTTCAGCACCGACAAACGCAAGTTCATCGTCGCCGACTGTCCCGGCCACGAGCAGTACACCCGCAACATGGCCACCGGCGCGTCGACCGCCGAGCTCGCGGTGGTGCTGGTCGACGCGCGCAAGGGCCTGCTGACGCAGACCCGTCGCCACAGCTACATCGTCTCGCTGCTTGGCATCAAGCATGTGCTGCTGGCGGTGAACAAGATGGACCTGGTCGGCTACGACCAGTCGGTATTCGATGAAATCGTCGCCGGCTATCGCGAGCTCGCGGCACAGCTCGGCATCGCGCACGTGACCAGCATTCCGCTGTCGGCGCTGAAGGGCGACAACATGCTGCAGCGCTCGGACGCGACGCCGTGGTACGACGGCGTGACCCTGCTCGAACACCTTGAAAACGTCGATGTCGCGCACGACGCTGCCGACATCGGTTTTCGCTTGCCGGTGCAATGGGTGTGCCGACCGGACCAGAATTTCCGCGGCTTTGCCGGCACCATCGCCGCCGGCAGCGTGCGCCCGGGCGACGAGATCGTCGCGCTGCCTTCGGGCCGGCGTTCGCGCATCGCCCGCATCGTCACCGCCGACGCCGACCTTGCCATGGCCGCGACCGGGCAGGCGATCACGCTGACGCTCGCCGACGAGCTCGACATCAGCCGCGGCGACGTGATCGCCACCGCGTCCAATCCGCCGCAGGTCGCCGACCAGTTCGCCGCGCACCTGCTGTGGCTGGGCGAACACGCGCTGCTGCCCGGGCGTCCATACTGGCTCAAGATCGGCACGCGCACGGTCAGCGCCACGATCACCGAGATCAAGCACAAGGTCGACGTCAACACCCAGGAACATCTGTCGGCCAAGCATCTGGACCTCAACGAGGTCGCCTACTGCAATCTTCATCTGGACCAGGCGATCGCATTCGAGTCCTACGCCGACAACCGCACGCTCGGCGCCTTCATCCTGATCGACCGCCAGAGCAATGCCACTGTCGCCGCCGGCACGCTCGACTTCGCGTTGCGCCGCGCCGCCAACATCCACTGGCAGCACGTTGACGTCGACAAGGCCGCGCGCGCCCGCATCAAGCACCAACAGGCGCGCTGCCTGTGGTTCACCGGCCTGTCCGGCTCCGGCAAGTCGACCATCGCCAACCTGGTGGAAAAACGCCTGCTGGCGATGGGCCACCACACCTACCTGCTCGACGGCGACAACGTGCGCCACGGCCTCAACAAGGACCTCGGCTTCACCGACGAGGACCGGGTCGAGAACATCCGCCGCGTCGCCGAGGTCGCCAGGCTCATGACCGATGCCGGCCTGATCGTGCTGGTCAGCTTCATCTCGCCGTTCCGCGCCGAGCGGCGGATGGCGCGCGAGATGTTCGCCGAGGGCGAGTTCCTCGAGGTGTTCGTCGATACGCCGCTGGCGCTGGCCGAGCAGCGCGACGTCAAGGGCCTGTATGCCAAGGCGCGCGCCGGACAGATCAAGAACTTCACCGGCATCGATTCGCCGTACGAGGTTCCCGAGAATGCCGAACTTCAGCTGTCGACAGTGAGCGCCTCGCCAGAAACACTGGCCGAACAAGTCGTCGAGACGCTATTGAACGAACCGTAGGGCGGACCCGCACAGCGGATTCCGCCGCATGTCTCAAGCATGGCGGCGAAAAACGGTGGAATCGCCTTCGGCGGTTCCGCCCTGCGTTGGTTTGTTCGTCAGACCGGCGTGGCGAATGCAGTGCCTAGAGGTTCTGGTAATTCGGCCCCGCGCCGCCTTCCGGCGTCACCCAGGTGATGATCTCGTAGGGATCCTTGATGTCGCAGGTCTTGCAGTGCACGCAGTTGGCGGCGTTGATCTGCAGGCGCTTGTCGTTGCCGTCGCCGACGATCTCGTAGACGTTGGCCGGGCAGAAGCGGGTGCAAGGGTTGCCGTATTCCTCGACACAGCGGGTGACGCAGATGCTGGTGTCGGCGACCTTGAGGTGCACCGGCTGGTCCTCGTCGTGTTCGGTGGCGGCGAAGTAGACACCGGCGAGGCGGTCGCGTGGCGGCAAGCTGCGCTGCACGTATCGCTCCTGCTCCCCCGGGCTGGTCAATTGCGACGGCTCGACCTGCATCGGCGCGTCGAGTTTGTCGCCTGAGCACCAGTCCGGCGTGACCTTCAATGTCCATGGCGAGGCGCCGCGCACCAGGGTTTCCCATCCTGCGTTCAACATGCCCAACCAGAGCCCGCGTTTGAAGCCCGGCTTGATATTGCGGACCGCGCGCAACTCGGCCATGGCCGGGGAGGCGCGCAGCTTGGCGTCGAAACCGGCAGGGTCGAGCGATGGCGCGAGGTGTTCGGCGGCCAGCATGCCGCTGCGGATCGCCTGGTGCGTGCCTTTGATCTTCGGCACGTTGAGCAGGCCAGCGGTGTCGCCGATCAGCAGTGCGCCGGGCATTTCGACTTTCGGCAGCGACTGCCAACCACCGCTGGCGATCGCGCGTGCACCGGCGGAAATGATGCTGCCGCCTTCGAGCAATGGCTTGATCGTCGGATGATGCTTCC
Source organism: Luteimonas sp. (assembly GCA_035543275.1). Classification (GTDB taxonomy): domain Bacteria; phylum Pseudomonadota; class Gammaproteobacteria; order Xanthomonadales; family Xanthomonadaceae; genus Cognatiluteimonas. Next base: position 2,825 of record DASZZT010000101.1, read on the forward strand.
ACTGCTGGAAGGCTTCCCACGGCTTGTACTCGGGACGGCGATAATCCAGGCCGCTGACATAGCCCAGCGCGATCCGGTCGTGGTCGAGGTGGTACAGGAAGCTGCCGCCATAGGTCTGGTTGTCGGCCGGCCAGCCAACGCTGTGGACGATCTTGCCCGGCGACACGCGCCCGGCAGGCAGCTGCCACAGTTCCTTGATGCCGATCGAGTAAGCCTGCGGATCGCTGTCCTTGTCCAGCGCGAAGCGCTGCACCAGTTGCTTGGTCAGGCTGCCGCGCGCGCCTTCGGCCAGCACCGTGACCTTGGCGCGGATGTCGATGCCCCGGGTGTAACCGGGCTTGTGCGAACCATCCTTCGCCACGCCCATGTCGCCGATGCGCACGCCGATTACTGTTCCGGACGCATCGTGCAGCGTTTCCGCCGCGGCGAAGCCGGGATAGATCTCCACGCCCAAGGCCTCGGCCTGCGGCGCCAGCCATGCGCACATCGCGCCGAGGCTGACGATGAAGTTGCCGTGGTTGTTCATCTGCGGCGGGACGATCGGCAGCTTGTGGCCGCCGGTCTTCGACAGTATCCAGAACTCGTCCTGGGTGGCCGGAACGCAGATCGGCGGCGGATTGTCGCGCCAGTTCGGCAGCAAGGCATCGAGCGGGCCGGGTTCGATCACCGCACCGGACAGGATGTGCGCGCCGACGGTCGCGCTCTTCTCGATCACGCAGACGGAAATGTCGGGATTGAGTTGCTTCAGCCGGATCGCGAACGCAAGCCCGGCCGGGCCGGCGCCGACGGTGACGATGTCGTACTCCATCACGTCGCGTTCGGTCTGCGTCATTGCGGTTCTCCGTCGGGCATGCGGCAATTTTCAGGGTTTGCCCGGAAAGCGGCAAATCGGCGTGCCAGCGTCACACGATGTCCCTGCTTTCGCTCGATCTGCCCGATGCCGAAATCGCGCTGGATCAAGCATGGCTGGCTCAGTTCGGCCTGCGCTTGCCGGCGTGCGCGCCGCTGTGCTCATGCGCATCGCCGCTGCTGAGGATCCAGCCAGCCATGTCGTGGCCGATCGCGCCCAAGGCCTGGTTGAAAGCCTGCGCCACCGAGGCGACATCGGTGCCGCCGGCCGGGACCGCCTGCAGGAACGTGCGCGAGGCGAAGATGTCCTGGTCCGGTGCGTGCAGCAGCTTGGCATTGACCTCGATGGTCGCCGCCGGCACTGCATTGCCGGCGTAGTCAGCCTCATAGCGGCGCAGGTCCATCACCAGCTTGTAGTCGGCGGCGATGCCACTGCCCTGGCGCGCGACCGCGGGAATCTTCCCCGAATCCTCGAGCGCACGCAGCACGGTATCGGTGACCTGCTCGCTCGGCGTCTTGGCCCAGGCCGCGCCCTTGTAGACCTGCAGTTCTTCGGGGGTCGGCCGCACCGCGATGCGCTGGCTGTCGACCATGCGCGCGGCCGTCGGCGATGCAAGCGAGAGCTGCCAGTCAACCGACGGCCAGGCAGGATCGGCTTGCACGCGTGGATCCGGCGCATAAATCGTCGGCGCCGGCTTCTTGCCGCCGAGCACGGAACAACCGCAGAGCGATGCGAGCAGCAGCAGCGCGGACAGGCGAAGGCTCGGTCGGGTACTCATTTTGGTTCGAACTCCTTCGGGGCATCGCGGCCCAGGATGTAGCGCGCCGGGTTGCCTTCGAGGCGGTCGCTGATGCGGCGCAGGTCGCGGATCAGCGAGCGCAATTCGCCCAGGGTCGGGCCGAGTTGCGACAGGCCGTCATTGGCGAAACTGCTGATCGCGGCGCGATTCTCGGTGAGGATTGCGTTGGCGCCGCCGGACGCAGAATCGAGCTTGGTCAGGGTGCTGTCGAGCTTGGCGATCAGACCAGGCAGCTTGTCGACGAACTCGCGGTCGAGATCAGTGACAGCCTTGTTGGTGGTGCCCAGCGTGGTGTTGAGCTGCTCGGTCGCCTTGCGCGCGTTGACGATCAGCGCGCGCAGGTCCTCACGCTGGTCGGCGACCGCGCCGGTCATCGCCTCCAGGTGCTGGAGCGTATCGGCAATGCGCTTGACGTTCTGTTCGCTCAGCACCTGGTCCATGCGCGACACCAGCCGGTTGGCGGTATCGGCGATGTTCTGCAGCGCCGAGGCCTCGGCCCGGATCACCGGGATCTCGTCACGATCGCCTGTAGCCAGCGCCGGCGCGCTCGGACTTCCGCCCGTGAGCTGGATGAAAGGCACGCCGGTGAGGCCGGTGATCGACAGCTTGGCACGGGTATCGACCTTGACCGGGGTGTCGGCCTTGAGCTTCAGCAAGGCCACCACCTGGCGCGGATCCTTCGGCGCGAGGTTGAGGGTCTCGACCGTGCCGACGGCGATGCCGTTGTATTGCACCGCGCTGCCTTCGGTGAGGCCGGTCACCGGCTCGGTGAAGATCACCTCGTATTGTTGCCAGTTCTTCTCCGAGGAGTATTTCGCCGCCCACAGCCCGAACAGCAGCAGCAGCACGGCAGTGAGGATGGTGAAGGCGCCGATCAGGACGTAATTGGCTTTGGTTTCCATCGTCACGTTTCCTCACGGCGGGTGCCGGCTTTTGCAGCATGTCCCGCAGCATGTGATCCATCGCGTGCCGCGCGTCCGCGCGGGCCGTTGAAATAGTCCTGCACCCACGGATGATCGAGTTTTTCCAGTTCGGCCAGCGGGCCGACCGCGATCAGCTTGCGATCGGCCAGCACCGCAACGCGGTCGCAGATCGCGTACAGGGTATCCAGATCGTGGGTGATCAGGAACACGGTCAGTCCCAGCGCCTGCTGCAGGGTGCGGGTGAGCTCGTCGAACGCGGCCGCGCGGATCGGATCGAGCCCAGACGTGGGCTCGTCGAGGAACAGCAGCGGCGGATCCAGCGCCAGCGCGCGCGCCAGACCCGCGCGCTTGCGCATGCCGCCGGACAGTTGCGAGGGCAGCTTGTCGAGCGCATCGGCCGGCAGGCCGGCGAGCTTCACCTTGAGCAACGCCAGTTCGTAGCGCAATGAATCCGGCAGCTCCGGATGGTGTTCCTTCAGCGGTACCTGCACGTTTTCGCCGACGGTGAGCGAGGAGAACAGCGCGCCGTCCTGGAACAGCACGCCGGTGTTGCGCTCGATATGCAGTCGGTCCTCCGGTTCCTCGGAGCGCGCGTCGACGCCGAGCACCTCGATCTCGCCGGCGTCCGGCCGGCGCAGGCCGATGATCGAGCGCATCAGCACCGACTTGCCGGAGCCGGAGCTGCCGACCACGCCAAGGATCTCGCCCGGATATACGTCCAGATCGACGCCGTCGTGCACCAGTTGCTCGCCGAAGCGGTTGACCAGCCCGCGCACGCGGATGATGGGTTCTGCGGTTTGCGGCTTGGTGGCAGCGGGCGCGGTGGCGGCGGGTGAGGTGGATGATGTCGTCATGCGCTCACCAGCCCATCTGCATGAACCAGATCGCGGCGATCGCGTCGAGGATGATCACCAGCGAGATCGCCTGCACCACGCTCGAGGTGGTGCGCTCGCCGACCGACTGCGCCGTGCCCTTGACCTGCAACCCTTCGAGGCAGCCGATCAGGGCGATGATGATCGCGAACACCGGGGCCTTCGACATGCCGACCAGGAAATGCCGCAGTTCGATCGTGTCGTGCAGCCGTGCCAGAAAGGCCTGCGGTGGAATGTTGAGGTTGAATGCGGCGACCGACATGCCGCCGAGCAGGCCTGCGATGTCGGCAATGAAACTCAGTAGCGGCAGGGTCACCAGCAACGCCAGCAGGCGCGGGATCACCAGCAGGTCGACCGGGTCCAGCCCGAGGGTGCGGATCGCGTCGACCTCCTCGCGGCTGACCATCGCGCCGATCTGGGCGGTGAAGGCGCTGGCGGTGCGGCCGGCGAGCAGGATCGCGGTCAGCAGCACGCCGAACTCGCGCAGGAAGGAAACACTGACCAACTCGACGACATAGATCGTCGCGCCGAAGTCCTGCAGGATGTTGGCGCCGAGGAACGCGATCACCGCGCCCACCAGGTACGACAGCAGCACGACCAGCGGTACCGCGTCGAGGCCGACCTGCTCCATGTGGTGCACGGTCGCGGTCAGGCGGAAGCGGCGCGGCTGCTTCGCCATGCGCAGCAACTTGGCGAAGTTCTCGCCGAGGAAGCTGACCAGCGCGATGGTTTCCTGCCAGTTGTCGTGCACCGCGAAGCCGAGCCGGCCGAGCGCCGCGGCGAACCCGTACTCGCGCTTCTTCTTCGGACGGTCGTCGGCGACGTCCTCGATCGCGGCGACCAGCGCGTGGTGGTCCTGGCGGAAATCGAAGGCGGCGAAATCCAGGTCTTGGCGCCGCGCGTAACGCAGCAGTTGCAGCACGCCAACCGAATCCAGGCGATCGACCGCGGTGGCGTCGACCGCGCGGACGTGCTCCGGCGCGGTGCGCAGGGTTTCGCCGATGGTCGTGGCGTGTTCCAGCGTCCAGCGACCGTGCAGGTGCAGCCGCGCAGGGTCGTGTTCGTCGAGGGCGACGCTGGGGGCGGTGCTGGCGGCACTCATGCAGGCGACATGTTCCGGAATGACCCTGGCGTGGCGAGGATACAGACTCGCACGCCGATGTGCGGCGAGGCCGATGGGCGGGCGAGTGAAGACGCCCGGGAAAACGGCGCCGCGGGCTGCGCCTGCACGGCTGCGCATGCGATGCTTTGCCGATGTCCGCGCCTGTCCTCCAGAACCCGCCCAGTTACGCCGCGCGCATCGCCTTCGTGGTCGAGCTGGCCGAGCACCTGCACGCCTACGGCACCACCGCGCAGCGACTGGAGGGCGCGATCAATGCCGTCGCGCAGAAGCTCAAGCTCGACTGCGAACCGTGGTCGAACCCGACCGGGCTGATCCTGACCTTCAGCGATCCCGAGCGCGCGCCCGGCGAGAGCGACACCACCCGCGTGATCCGGCTGCCGCCGGGCGAGACCGACCTCACCAAGCTGTGCGAGGCCGACCGCATCGCCGAGGACGTGATGGCCGGGCGGCTGGATCTGGCCAGCGGCCATGCTGCGCTGCGGGCGCTCGACCGCCCGCGCAGCGCGAGCTGGAACGCGATGCAGGTGTTCGGCTTCGGCCTGGCCGCGGCCGCGGTCGCCGGCCTGCTGCGGCTGCCATGGCTGGACATCGCCACTGCGGGCGGCACCGGCCTGCTGATCGGGCTGCTGGAACTGGCCAAGGCCCGCAATTTGCAGCTCAAGGAGGCCGGCGACGCGCTGGCCGCATTGCTGGCCGCCTTCATCGCGATCGCAGTGGCGAGCTTCATCGCGCCGCTCAACCTCAACACCGTGATCATCGTGTCGCTGATCGTGTTGCTGCCCGGCATGACCTTGACCAACGCGGTCAACGAGCTGACCAGCCAGCATCTGGTCTCCGGCACCGCGCGTTTCGCCGGGGCGCTGACCACGGTGATGAAGCTGACGGTGGGTGCCGCGATCGCCCTGAGCGTGGCGCACCTGCTCGGACTGCAGCCGCAGGTGCAGGCCTCGCGGCCGCAGCCGGACTGGGTCGAATGGATGTCGCTGGCGCTGGCGGCGTATGCGTTCGCGGTGCTGTTCCGCAGCGCACGCCGCGATTATCCGGTCGTGATGCTGGCGGCGGTTGCCGGTTATCTGATTTCGCGGGAGGCCGGTGGCGCCTGGGGCAGCCCGGCCGGGATCTTCCTGTCGGCGTTGGCAATGACCGCGGCTGGCAACGGCTACGCGCGCTGGATGCATCGGCCCGGCGCACTGGTGCGGGTGCCGGGCATCATCATGCTGGTGCCTGGCAGCGCCAGCCTGCGCGGGGTGATGAACCTGGTGCAGCAGCAGGACATGGCGGCAGGGCAGGACGCGGCGGTGACGGTGGTGAATATTCTGCTGGCGCTGCTGGCGGGGTTGTTGTTCGGGAATCTGTTGTTGCCGACGCGGCGGAATCTGTAGGACGGAACCCGCGCAGCGGATCCCGCCCTACAAAGCGCTAAACCATGTTGCGCAAACAAGAAACGCCGGCATGCGCCGGCGTTTCTGATCGTTCGTGGCGCTGGATTTACTTGATCAGGAAATCCTCGGCCTTCCTGCCGTTGGCGACCGCCGCTGCCAGCCAGCGCGGCTGCTTGCCGCGGCCGGTCCAGGTTTCTGTGCTGTTGGCCGGATTGCGGTATTTCGGCGCGACCTTGCCGAGCTTGCGTACTTTCTTGCGTGGGGCTGCGGCCTTGCGCGCTTTCGGCGCCGCGACCGCAGCGCCGAACAGTTCGGCGATCGTATAGCCCTCGGCCTTG
>DASZZT010000102.1:0-21248 GCA_035543275.1 Luteimonas sp.
GATTTGCCGCGGAGTTCAAACGCGAAGCAGTGCGGTTGTTGAAGGTCGGCGGCAAGCCGGCGGCCGTGGTGGCGCGTGAGTTGGGCATTCCCCGCAACCGACTTTACAAATGGGCGCAGGATGCCGAGAAGAAACTGGACCCTTATCCGGGTGACGTGACTAATTCTATGGTTGCGGCAAGCCCTCCAGCTGGGCCCGGTAGGAGTCACGCGTGGCGCCGTCGCTGAAGAGCCGGGCGCGGGTGAGGGCCTTACGGGCGCGAGGGGTGTCACCCGATTGCAGGTAGGTCCGAGCGAGGGCGGCATAGAAACGGTGTTCGTCGGGAAGCAGCTGGATCGCGCGAAGGTAGCGCTCGATCGCGCTCGGATAATCGCCGGCCCGCTCGAAGTCCCGCGCTAGCAGAAACTGCTGCAACGGATCTTTCTGTTGCACGCGCGCCAGGCGCTGCCGGAACTCGGCCTCGCGCCGGCGGTCGCCGTTGCGGTGCATCAGTTCCCCCATGTTGAACAGCGCACTGGCATCCAGCGGATCCAGCGCCAGCGCCTTGGCGTAGGACCGTTCGGCGGCATCTGCGTCGCCGGAGTGCAGGTAGAGCACGCCCGCGTTGCTCCAGTGCGGGGCGTAGCCTGGATCGACCTGCAGCGCCATGCCCATGTCTTGCACAGCCTCCACCAACTGGCCCTGCAGGAAGCGTTCCATGGCGAGGTTGTTGTAGTACTGCGCCAGCATCCGCTGGTCGGAACCGCGCACGGGTGGGCGCCGCGTGATCACCGAATTCGCAGCCACATCCACCGTGTACCGGTGTCCGGCGATGCGCACCCCGGCATTGATGTGGTTGCTGCGGTAGATGGTGCCGTCCACCTCGCCCCAGGACAGGGTTTCCCCCACCTCCTGCGGATAGGCTTCCAATCCCGACTCGCGCGCCAGCGCCAGGAACAGCAGGGTGAAGGAAAGGCAATTCACCTTGCGGGTCGCATAGACCTGTTCGACGGACGAGGTGGCGTCTGCCTGATAGGTGATCCCCAGTCCGTGCGTGTCGAACACGAAATGCACCAGCCGTTCGAGCCGCTGCGTTTTCGAAGGATGGCCGACGAGCACGTCGTCGTGGAGCTGCGCCTGCAAGGCCGGCGGCAGCGCCATGATCTCCGCCAGCGGCCGCGCATCCGCGGCGGCGACAGGCGCAGGCGCGGAGAGCGCCAGAGCGGCGGCGATCATCAAGGCGAACATCCGCAAACCTCCATGCCGGCCGGCAGCACGATGGGCTGTTCGCAGTGTAGACCCGCGAATGCGCACGCAGCGCATCCAAGCAAAAAAGGGGACGGAGGCGTTTAAGGTTTCCTAATTGCCTTATCTCTTCGCGATTTGGAAGGGCAACGCCGTGGGATGCGGTGCGCCCTCGGTTCACCCCACCGCCTGCCGCAAGGCCTCCAGGTCGATCTTCTTCATCTGCATCATCGCGTGCATGGCCTTTCGCGCGGTGTCCGGATCGGGATCGCTCAACAATTCGATCAGCAGCGTGGGTACGACCTGCCACGAAACGCCGAACCGGTCCTTCAGCCAGCCGCATTGTTGCGCCTTCTCGTCGCCGCCCGCGGACAGGTGGTTCCAGTAGTGGTCCACTTCGGCCTGCGACTGGCAATGGATGACGAGTGAAATCGCCTCGTTGAACTTGAAGATGGGAGTGCCGTTCAACGCTGTGAACTCCTGCCCGTCAAGCTCGAAGGCGATGGTCAGCACTGATCCTTCCGGCCTGCCGGAGGCCTGCGCGCTTTCCTTGTCGTAGCGCAGGGTGGTTCCAACTCGCGAGTTCTCGAAGACCGAGGTGTAGAAGCTCACTGCCTCTTCGGCCTGGTCGCCAAACCAGAAGCAGGGAGTGATTCGCTGGAGCTTGTCTTGCTGAAGCTCGGCTTGCATGGTGTTTCTCCTCGCTGTGTCGCTGTTTCACGGGTGGCTGAGTAGGGCCCGCGGGCAATCCCATCGGTCTTGTCTGCCCGGAGCGCTCCCTACTATTAGACGAATGAGCGGCCGTGAGATCGACATCTCCTTGGGCGGAGATCGGTCATCGCCCGTGGCGATGCGGCTTTCCAACGCTCCGTCTGCTTCCGGCTCGGTCCGGCGTCACCCTGTGTTGACAGAGCAGCTGTAACGTTGCCCGGGCCTTACCCCATCCACCGACGGAGGGAACTCTCCATGCAACTGAAATTCCTGGTAGCCGCCATGGTTGCCGCAACCACACTTAGTGCCTGCACCCGCCCTGTAGTCGTCGAGACGCCGGCTCCTGTAATCGTCGCGTCGCCGGCGTCGCCGCCGCCGCCGCCCGACGTGGTGGTGGTCCCCGTGCCGGTTCCGGCGCCCATGCCGATGCCACCGGCCGCTCCGATGAGCCTGCAGGACCGCGTCCACGCCGCGCTGGAAGCCGGCATGGGGTCGGCCGCCAGCGGCATCGATGCCCGCGTCGACGGCAGCGCGGTATACCTGAGCGGGCACGTCACAACGAAGGCCGACCGCGACCGCGCGCATACCATCGCGCACGACGTACCCGGCGTGACCCGTGTTGACCACAGCGGGTTGAAGGTGCCCTGAGAAAACATGACTTCCCCGCGGCGGCCATCGTGCCGCCGCGGGCGCCGCATTTGCAGCGAGGTCGTGACCCACTAAGCCCTGAACTGGAGGATCGCAATGAAGCCGAACAATCTGTTGATGCTTGCCTTCGCGTTGTCGACCGCACTTTTCGTGACGGCCTGCGACCGCAACAAAGCACCGGCCGACACCGCCGCGCCCGCCGCCGCTGTCGAGCCGGCGCCCGCCCCTGCCCCTGTTGCACCACCCGCGCCGGCGGCAGCTGCGGCGATGGACAGCGGCATGTCGTTCGCTGACATGGACAAGAACAAGGACGGCGGCATCACTCATGACGAGATCGCCGACACCGAGATGCTGCACCAGCACTTCGACGAGGCCGATGCCGATCACGACGGCAAGCTGTCGCAGGCCGAGGTCGACAAGCATCGGGCCGACATGGCGGCAGCGCCTGGCGGTTGATCCATGGTTTGATGCGCAAACACGCGGGGCGCACTGGTGCGCCCCGCGTGTTTTTGCGTGATGCTCGTCGCCGGAAAACGCAACTCGGATTAATTGCCTCCGTCCCCTTTGTGCCTGCGGCGACATTTTTCCTGTCCGCTAGCCCCGATGCAACGCGTTGGTCCTACCTGAGGCCCGTGCGGACGGGCAGGGAGAACAGCGATGTCATTCACCCGGCGTGAGTTCCTGGTTGCCCCGGCGGCGCTGGCCGCTACCACCCTCCTTCCGACCGGTCTGCTCGCAGCGCTCGCCGCCGAAACCCCGCCGCTACCCGATCTTTCCAGCTGGGACCGCATCCGCGCGCAGTTCGCGCTGGATCCGTCTTACATGCACTTCGCCAGCTTCTACATCGCCAGTCATCCGGCCCCGGTGCGGGCCGCGATCGAGGGCTACCGACGCGCGCTCGACCGCAATCCCTACTTGGTGGTCGAGCAGGGCATGTTCGAGGACGACGCGCATAACGTGCCGCTGCAGGTGCAGACGGAGATCGCAGCCTACCTCGGCGCCCGTGCGCAGGACGTCTGCCTCACCGGCAACACCACCACCGGCCTGGCGCTGGTCTACCACGGCCTGTCGCTGCAGCCGGGCGACGAGGTCCTGTGCACCACGCACGACCACTACTCGCACCATGAGTCGATCCGCCTGGCCACCGAGCGTGCCGGCGCGAGCATGCGCAAGATCGTGCTGTTCGACGAGGCAGCCACTGCCACCACCGAATCCATCATCGCCGCGCTTCTCAAGGGCATCGGCCCGAAGACGCGCGTGGTCGGACTGACCTGGGTGCATTCGGCCACCGGCATCCGCTTGCCGATCCGCGACATCGCCACGGCGTTGCGCGCGCGCGGCCGTCCGCCATTGACGCTGGTGGTCGATGGCGTGCACGGCATCGGCGCGACCGACGAAACCATCGCCACGATGGGCTGCGACTACTTCTGCGCCGGCACCCACAAGTGGATGTTCGCCCCGCGCGGCACCGGCCTGATCTGGGCCAATGCCGACAACTGGGCGCGGCTGCGCCCGACCATCCCCAGCTTCAGCGACCAAGCCCAGTACGAGGCCTGGGAGCAGAACCGCGTCCCGGCGACGCCCAACAACGCCAACCGCATGACCCCCGGCGGCTTCCACGCCTTCGAACACCAGTGGGCCACCACCGCCGCGTTCCGCATGCACGAGCAGATGGGCCGCGCCCGCGTCGCCGCGCGCATCCGCAGCCTCAACGACCAGTGCAAGGCCGGCCTCGCCGAAAATCCGAAAGTGACGATCCACACGCCGCGCTCCGGTGATCTCTCCGCCGGCCTGGTCGCGTTTGAAGTCGCCGGCCTCAAGCCGGCAGACGTGGTCAAACAGTTGCTCGCCAAGCGCATCATCGCCAGCACCAGCCCGTACGCGATCACCTACGCGCGCCTCGCGCCCAGCCTGGTCAACACGCCCGAGCAGGTCGACAGCGCGGTGCGCGCGGTGCGCGAGATTTCAGGCTGATCCCTTCGCGAAGTCGGCGTCCAGCACGATGCGGTAGCGGGCCTTGCCGGCGCGCAGGTGGTCCAGTGCCTCGTTGACGCGGCGCATCGGGAAGTGCTCGGTGGTCGGCGCGATCCGGTGGCGCGCGGCGAAGTCGAGCATCGCGTCGATCGCGCTGCGCGAGCCGGTCGGCGAACCGGACAGCGACTTCTGGCCGGAGATCAGCGCGAAGGCGGGCACCGGGATCGGTTCGAGCACCGCACCGACCACGTGCAATTTGCCGCCCGGCGCCAGCGCGCCCAGCAGCGCATTCCAGTCGAGCGGGGCGTTGACGGTGTCGAGGATCAGGTCGAAGGTGCCGGCGAGTTCGGCGATCGCAGCGCTGTCGCGGCTGGAGACGACGTGGTGGGCGCCGAAGGCACGGGCCTCTTCCGCCTTGGAGTCGCTGGAGGTGAAGGCGGTCACGTCGCAGCCCCACGCCTTGCAGAACTTCAGCGCCATGTGGCCCAGGCCACCGATGCCAATCACGCCGACCCGGGCGGTGGGCGCGATGCCCAGCTCGCGCAGCGGTGCGAACACGGTGATGCCGCCGCACAACAGCGGGCCGATTTCGGCCGCGGGCAGGGCGTCCGGCAGCGGCAGGGTCCAGACCCAATGGCAGCGGACCTTGTCGGCGAAGGCGCCGTGGCGGCCCGTGATCGTGCCCTGCACCTGCCGGCACAAGTGATGCCGGCCGGCGAGGCATTGCGCGCAATGCATGCAGCTGTGCGCGTTCCAGCCCAGACCGACGCGCTGCCCGATCCGCAGCCCCTTCGCAGCGCTGCCCATCGCGATCACGCGGCCGACGGCTTCGTGGCCGGGGACGAACGGGTACGCGGTGAAGCCCCATTCGTTGTCCAGCATCGACAGGTCGGAATGGCAGACGCCGCAGTGATCGACGGCGATCTCGACGTCCTCCGCGCCGAGCGGACCGGGGTCGTATTCGTAGGGTTCCAGCGGACTGCCGGCCGACAGTGCGGCCCAGGCCTTGATCATCGACATGCGGAGATCCTCGTGCAGGTGGCCGGTGCCGTGGCAGCTTACGCCGATGGCGAAAACGGCATCAAAAGCGCTCACCCACCGGCAGATACCGCCACTCCCCCACCGGCATCTTGGCGAGTGGAATCTTGCCGATGCGGATGCGGCGGATCGCCACGACTTCCAGCCCGACCTGCGCGCACATGTCGCGCAGTTGTCCACCCTGCACGGCCTTGATCGCGAAGCGCAGGCGGATCTCGTTCTGCCAGCTGACCTTGCACGGCGGCAACTCGCGGCCGTTGAAGCTCAGGCCGTGATTGAGGCGGCGCAATCCCCAGGGCGCGATGTCGCCGCCGACTTCGACGATGAATTCCTGTTCGATCTCGTCGCGATCCTCGGTGAGCCGGCGCCAGACGCGGCCGTCCTGGCTCAGCACCATCAAGCCACTGGCGTCACTGTCGAGCGGCACCAGCGGCGTCAGCCGGACGAAGTGGCGCTTGAGCAGGCGAATGCCGGAGGCGTCGTTGGCCCAGTGCGTCGCAGGCGTCACCAGTGCCGCGGCGGGCTTGCGACCGCTGATCGCATCGAAGCCGGGCGGCTTGTGCAGCAAAACCGTCGCCGGTTCCGTGGCCTCCAGGCGCGCGCCGGGATCGATCTCGATCACTTCGGTCGACACCATGTGCTGCGGTTCTTCCACCACTTGCCCGTCGACCGACACCCAGCCGCCCTCGACGTATTGCTCGGCCTCGACGCGTGAGCAGCGGACCAGCTCGGCCACGCGTTTTGCAAGACGAACCGGATCGGGCATGGCTAAAGACCGGGAATTCAGGACGTGCAGTGTAAAGATAAGGCACTCTAGCGCCCCCGGATCGGCCACTCCGGCGGTTGCTACACCTTCGCGCCGCACCGATTTCCCCCTTCAGACACCCCATGAAAACCCCCACTGGCCTGCAGCCGCTCATCGATGACGGCGTGATCGATGAAGTGATGCGGCCGCTCAAGAGCGGCAAGGAAGCGGCGGTGTACGTGGTGCGCTCAGGCGCCGACGTGCGCTGCGCCAAGGTCTACAAGGACATGGCGCAGCGCAGCTTCCAGCAGCGCGTGCAGTACCAGGAAGGGCGCAAGGTGCGCGGCAGCCGCGAGGCGCGCGCGATCGGCAAGGCCAGCAAGTACGGACGCAAGCAGCAGGAAACGGCCTGGAAGAATACCGAGGTCGATGCGCTGTACCAGCTGCGCGATGCCGGCGTGCGCGTGCCGGAGCCGCACGGCTATTTCCACGGCGTGCTGGTGATGGAACTGGTGGTCGATGCCGACGGCCATTCCGCGCCGCGATTGGGCGAGGTCGAACTGGCGCCCGAACAGGCGCGTGGATTTCACCGTTTCCTGGTCCGACAAGTCGTGAAGATGCTGTGCATCGGCCTGATCCACGGCGACCTGTCCGAGTACAACGTGCTGGTCGCGCCCGACGGCCCGGTCATCATCGATCTGCCGCAGGTGGTGAGCGCTGCCGGCAACAACGCCGCCCGCACGATGCTGTTGCGCGACGTCAACAACCTCACCGCCAGCCTCGGCCGCTGGGCGCCGGACTTGCTGGATACCTGGTACGCGGAAGAGATGTGGGCGCTGTTCGAGGCCGGCGCGCTGCATCCGGACAGCGAGCTCACTGGGATGTTTGTGCACGACGAATCCGCGGCCGACGTGGACAGCGTGCGCGAAGCGATCAACGACGCACGCGAGGAAGCGCTGATCCGGCAACAGGGACGCGAGGCGGCAGCCGAGGCGGATTAGGCTCCGGGCAAAAAAGGCAAAAAGGGGACGGAGGCAATTAACCCGCGCCTCCTTTTTCGGTCCTGCAGGAGCGCCCCATGGGCGCGATGCTTTTGCGTGATGTTTTCACCGATAGAGCCCATCGCGCCCATGGGGCGCTCCTACAAAGGTGGGGCATTCGCGATGCGCTGTGCGCGCTCAGACGTTGACCGACGCCATCCCCGCAGCCGGGTAACGCGTGCCGGCAACGGCATGCGTCGCCAGCACGTCATCGATGCGTTGCAGTTCGTCGGCACCGAGTTCGATCAGCGCGGCGTCGGCGTTTTCGTCCAGGCGCGTGATACGACGGGTGCCGGGGATCGGCACGACATCGGGGCCGCGGTGCAGCAGCCACGCCAGCGCAAGTTGTGCGGACGTGCAGCCGCGCGCGGTGGCGAGTTCGGTCACCGCCTGCACAAGTGCGTGGTTGGTGTCGATGTTGCCTTCCTGGAAGCGTGGGTTCTGCCGGCGCCAGTCGTTGGCGGCGAGGTTGTCGGTGTGCTCGATCGCGCCGGTGAGGAAGCCACGGCCGAGCGGGCTGTAGGCGACGAAGCCGATGCCCAGTTCGCGGCAGGCGGGCAGGGCGTCGTCCTCGACATCGCGCGACCACAGCGAGTACTCGCTCTGCAGTGCGGCGATCGGATGCACCGCGGCGGCGCGGCGCACGGTCGCGCCTGCGGCCTCGGACAGCCCGAGATGGCGCACCTTGCCGGCTTCGACCAGACGCGCCATCGCGCCGACGGTGTCCTCGATCGGCACGTTCGGATCGACGCGGTGCTGGTAGTACAGGTCGATATGCTCGACGCCGAGGCGCTGCAGGCTGGCGTCGCAGGCGGCGGCGACGTACTCGGGGCTGCCATCGATACCCAGGGAATCGCCGTTGGGCGCGCGCACGTTGCCGAACTTGGTCGCCAGCACGACTTCATCGCGGCGCGTGCCCAGCACCTTGGCGAGCAGGCGCTCGTTCGCACCGACGCCGTACATGTCGGCGGTGTCGAAGAAGTTCACGCCGCGGTCGATGGCGTGGTGCAGCACGGCGAGGTTGGTGGCTTCCTCGCTGGGGCCGTAGAAGTCGGACATGCCCATGCAGCCCAGGCCGATCGCGGAAACGGTGAGGCCCTGGCGGCCGAGGGTGCGGCGGGGAAAAGCGGTGGTCATGGTGTTCTCCAGGGGGATTGCTCGCGGATGCGTCGATCTTGCACGACTTGGCCGTAAGGCGAGGCGAAGCCGCCGGAGAAAAGGGTCCGATTCCTTTTCCAAGCATCAGCGGCGGTTTGCTGCTGGCTGCGCGCGCATTGAAGCCTGGACAGGTTCGGGAATTCGCCGGGTGCGGGCGTTCCCGGCGCGGCGCCTTGTTTGCGTGACATGGCGCTTGCGCCCGAATCTTCTACAGCATCCGGCGAACGCCGCAGATGGGGTAGGTCACCGAGGAGACGACCTCCGGCGAGGGCGCCAAAAAAGTTGCCGGATATGTCGATCCGGCCGCCCCTCGATCGTCGCTTCAGCAAGAGCCGCGATTCAGCCGGCCCATCCGCCCCGATTCATCTTTCACAGGAACCACGGTATGTCTGTCACGAAATGGTTGTTCGCCGCGCTCATCGCCGGCGTGTCGGCATCCGCCGTCGCGGCGACCGTCACCTACAACATCGATCCGGAGCACACATATCCCAGCTTCGAAGCCGACCATCTCGGCGGCCTGTCGACCTGGCGCGGCAAGTTCAACAAGACCACGGGCAAGGTCATGCTGGACAAGGCGGCCGGCAAGGGCACCGTGGACGTTGCCATCGACATGGCGAGCGCGGACTTCGGCCACGACAAGGTGAACGAGGTTGCGAAGACCCAGGAGCTGTTCGATGTCGCCAAATACCCGCAGGCGACTTACAAGGGAAAGCTCACGGGCTTCGTCAACGGCAAACCGACGCAGGTCGTCGGTGATTTGACCCTGCACGGCGTGACCAAACCGGTGATCCTGAAGATCGATTCGTTCAAATGCATGCCGCATCCGATGCTCAAGCGCGAAGTCTGCGGCGCCGATGCGCTTGGCACGTTCAAGCGCGATGCGTTCGGGATGGCATCTGGCAAGGACTACGGCTTCAAGATGGACGTGACCCTGCGCATTCAGGTTGAAGCGATCCAGGACAAGTGATTCGTAAAGAACAATACGCTGATCAACCTCAAGGGCCTCTGCGATGTCCCTCAAGCTCTATATGCATCCGTTTGCATCCTTCTGCCAGAAAGTGCTTATCGCGCTGTACGAAAACGAAACTCACTTCGAGCCGCATATCGTTGACCTCGCCAACGAGACCTCGCGCCCTTCGGCGATACCCACAAGCATGCGAAGGCGTACCTGGATCGCCTGATGCAACGCCCGTCTTTCGCACGGGTAGTCAAGGAAGCGCAGCCGTACTTCGCGCTTTTCCCGCAGTAGAACGAACCTCGACACGAGGCTCTTGAATCGATCGAACCTTAAGGAGTGCCCCATGAACTACGTTGACGGTTTCGTGGTACCGGTCCCGGAGAAGAACCTGCCGGCCTATCGCACAATGGCCCGCAAGGCTGGCAAGATCTGGCGCGAGCATGGCGCGCTGGAATATATCGAATGCGTGGCCGATGACGTCAAGCCGGGCAAGGTCACGTCGTTTCCGCAGAGCGTGAAACTGAAGGCCGGCGAGGTCGTGGTGTTCTCGTGGATCGTGTACAAATCGCGCAGGGATCGCGATCGCATCAACAAGTTGGTGATGGCAGACTCGCGCCTGGCCGAGATGATGGATCCCAAGAAGCTGCCGTTCGACGGCAAGCGCATGTTCTGGGGCGGTTTCAAGACGATCGTCGAGGCCTGAGCGGGGCAGGGGACGGCCGGCAGGATGGATTCGGCCGCGTTCCGTCCCCATGTCGGGTGTTCCTCACATGGATGAGCACCGATGATTCCATTTTCCATCCTCGACCTCGCGCCGGTCACCGAGGGCAGCGACGCCCGCCAGGCATTCGCCAACATGCTGGACCTGGCGCGGCACGGCGAACGTTTTGGCTACAAACGCTACTGGCTGGCCGAGCACCACAACATGCCGGGCATCGCCAGCGCCGCGACGGCGGTATTGATCGGCCATGTGGCCGGCGGCACGTCGACGATCCGGGTCGGCGCCGGCGGGGTCATGCTGCCCAACCACGCGCCGCTGCAGGTCGCCGAGCAGTTCGGCACGCTGGCGTCGTTGTATCCGGGTCGCATCGACCTCGGGCTCGGACGCGCGCCTGGCACCGACCAGGCGGCGACGCAGGCATTGCGTCGCTATTACGCCAGTGCCGACGAATTTCCGAACGACGTGATCGAGTTGCTCGGCTATTTCGAGCCTGCACAACCCGGCCAACCCGTGCGCGCGGTGCCGGGCGCAGGCGTGGACGTGGAGGTATGGGTGCTCGGCTCGAGCCTGTTTGGCGCGCGACTGGCGGCGCTGCTCGGCCTGCCGTACGCGTTCGCCTCGCACTTCGCGCCGGACGCGCTGGAGCAGGCACTGGCGGTTTATCGCGGCGAGTTCCGGCCGTCGCCGCGCCTGCAGCAACCGCACGTGATGCTGGCCTTGAATGTGGTCGCGGCCGACACCGACGCCGAAGCGCGACGCCTGTTCACCACCCAGCAGCAGAGCTTCGTCAACCTGCGCCGCGGACAACCCGGACTGGTGCCGCCGCCGATCGACGACATCGATGCGTTCTGCACGCCGCAGGAGAAGGCCAGCGTGGATCGCGCGCTGGCGTGTGCGGTCATCGGCGCGCCCGACACCGTGCGACGCGGACTCGCGGATTTCATCGCCCGGCATCGACCGGACGAGCTGTTGCTGACCGCGAACATCTTCGACCATGCCGCGCGGCTGCGGTCGTTCGCGCTGGCGGCCGAAGCGCACTCGAGCGCGATCGAAGTCGCCGGGTGAGTGGCGCGCACCGGCGACACCTGCGTTAGCCTGTGCCCATGCATCCCTTCGACACGCCGCGCCTGTACTTGCGTCCGCTAGGCGAGGGCGACGAAGCCCTGTATTGCGGTCTCTATACCGATCCCGAACTGATGCGGCACATTGCCGCGCCGCTGTCGATCGAGGCCGCACAACGCAGCTTTGGTACCGCGTGCCGGCAGCAGTCACCGCAAAAGCAGCGCTGGATCATCGCGGAACGCGGCGAAGACGATGGCATCGGCCTGCTGGGTCTGTTCGCGGACGGCGAGGCGGCGGAAATCGGGGTGATGCTGCTCGCGAATTGGCAGGGTCGCGGCTACGCCGCCGAAGCGATCGCGGCGATGGCGGATCGGATTTTCGCTGCAGAGGCGATCCGTATGCTGTGGACGCGGCACGCGCCGGGCAATGGCTTGGCGACGGGATTGATGCACAAGCTCGGATTCGTGTGCGAAGACACTGAGCACGCCGAGTTGCGCTGGCACCTGCCGCGCGAACAATGGCTGGCTCGCCGCGTCAACCGCGATGACGTGGCAATGTCGGGCGGGGACCGGTAGATTACCGCTTCCTCATCTACTGGCGATCCCATGACACAGCAAGGCAGCCTGGCCTGCGTCGGCCTGGGCATGATGCTCGGCGCGCACCTCAGTCCACGTTCGCGCAGCCATATCGAGCAGGCCGACGTGGTGTTCGCCCTCGTCTCCGATCCGCTGGTGGAGCTTTGGGTGCAGGAGATGCGTCAAGACATGCGCAGCCTGCAGCCCTATTACATTGAGGGTCGACCAAGGACGCAAGGCTATTGGGAGATGGTCGAAGCCATGCTGATGGAGGTGCGTTCGGGTCATCGGGTTTGCGGCGTGTTCTATGGGCATCCCGGAGTGTTCGCGCAGGTGCCCCATCATGCGATCAAGGGAGCCCGGTCCGAAGGCTTCGACGCGCACATGGAGCCCGGCATCTCCGCCGAAGACTGCCTGTATGCCGACCTGGGCATCGACCCCGGCACTTACGGCTGCCAGCACTACGAGGCGAGCCAGTTCATGTTCTATCAGCGCCGGATCGACCCATCGGCCTACCTGGTCCTGTGGCAGATCGGCCTGGCTGGTGACCGCTCGCTGCGTCGCTTTGCCACCGGCCCGGCCTACCGGCAACTGCTGGTCGAACTACTGGCGCAGGACTACCCCCTGACGCACTCCGTGATCGCTTACGAAGCTGCTACGCTCCCGATCACGACCCCGCGCATGGAGGAGATGCGCCTGTCGGACTTAGCCGAAGCCGACCTGCGCCTGCAAACCACGCTGGTGATCCCGCCGGCGCGTCCGATGCAGCGCAATCAGGCGATGCTGGATCGTCTGGCCGAGCTGGATCGCCAAGCGCAGGAGCACGAGACAGTCGCAAGTTAGTCCCCGCACCATCCAGGCACCCATCACCAACCAAGGAAGCAAGCATGTCGAATGTCATCCGGTTTCTTGAAGCCATGGGCAGCCAGCAATTGTCGGCCGCCGAATATGCAGTGACCGTGGCGGCACTTGAGATAGATGCTCCGCAGCGACAGGCATTGTTGGAGCGCGATCAATCGGCTCTCAACGATTTGCTCGGTGGTAGGGCGTCAGTATTTTTTGCCATCTGTGCCGCTGAAGAAGATGAAGAAGAACAAGCCGAAGTGTTGGCTGCATAAAACCACGTGGCGATCCTCCATAGACGAGGATCGCCACGAGACTCCTGTATCCCATCCACGTCACGGAAACTGTTAGCTAAAAGCTCTCTGAAAAGGAACGATCATGTCGAATGTCATCCGGTTTCTTGAAGCCATGGGCAGCAAGGAGTTGTCGGCTCGCGAGTACGCAGCGACCGTCGCAGCACTTGGGGTAGATGGTCCGCAGCGGCAGGCGCTGCTAGACCGCGACCATGTCGCACTCAACGACCTGCTTGGCGGGCGCGCCAAGATGTATTGCATGATTGTTGCGCCAGACGCGACCGATCGCGTTTAGTTGTGACGTATTCGCTTCTTGATGTGCCGTGTAGCAGAAGCAAGTGTGGAAGCGGGCAATCTGTGTCAGTCCACATCACTCGTATCTAACAGGGGAACAATCATGTCGAATGTCATCCAATTTCTTGAAGCCGTAGGTAGCAAGCCGCTGTCTCCGGGCGAGTACGCTGCGAGCGTTGCCGAGCTCGAGGTTAATGATGCGCAACGGCAGGCGCTTTTCAACCGCGATCATGTGACGCTCAACAGCCTCCTCGACGGGCGCGACATAATGCATTGCATGGTTGCGACGCCCGACAACGAAGAGGCGCCCGTGGTTCCGGATGATGACTCCGAAGATGAAGAAGAAGGCAAAGAGGAGAGGTAAGCGCTCGTTTTTGACTAAGTCATACACAACGCTGGATGCATAGGGTATGTGGGCAAGCCTGCTTCGACGTGTACTGATAGCAGGCTTGCTTTCCTTTGCGAGCTTTGGTGCTTCGGCGCAATCCTTCGACGTGCTTCTGAGAAAAGCAGACGGCATCCGTACATCGGATACCGCGCAATTCAACCGAATCTTGACGCGGCTCGATGAGGCAGCCAATCGCGCAACACCAGCCCAGCGCATGCAATTGCGCCTGATGCATGCATATCAGCCGCTGCTGGCCGGTGACTATCAGGCATCGATTCGCCAACTCAAGCTCCTTTTGGCCATGAATCCGGACGTTGATGTGCGGTATCGGGCAGGCGCGATATTGGCCAACAACTACGCGTTGACTCGTCAGTTCTCTGAAGGACTGGCCGTCATGCAGCGCACACTGGTTCTCAGCGGGCGTGTCAGGGACCCTGTCACACGCCAGCAGGGATTGTTGGTGGCAGCAATTCTCTACAACCAAGTCGGTCAGTATCGATTGGGTCTGAAGTATGCAGATCAAGTCTTGTCTGAGCCGGCGACCGGTCGCAACCAATGCATTTCGGGGGGGCTGCGGATCGAGGCGTTGCAGAACCTCGGAACGGTGCCATCGGATGAAGACATTTTGGCGGTAATCCATTTATGTCAAACCCACCATGAAGGGATCCCGAGCGGACTCGTAGTCAGTTATCTGGCACGGAAGTGGTATGCCGATGGCAGAGTGAACGCTGCGATCAAGCTTTTGGCCGAGAACCTTGCCAAGGCAGAAACTACCCATTACCCCCGCTTGATCGGCGAAATTCGTTCGCTGCTAGCCGAATTATTGCTCGCGAAAGGTGACCTCTTGGGCGCTAAGCAAAACGCCAATGCTGCAATCGCGCAAAAGGTGGGAATCGCGAAGACCCCGGCCTTGGTAATGGCTTACAAAACGTTGTATGAGATTGCTGAGCGTCACCATGATCCGGTCGCCGCGCTCGCGTACTACCGCGACTACGCCGAAGCCGACAAGGCTTACCTCAACGAGGTCAAGGCTCGTGAACTGGCATATCAGATCGTGCGTCAGGAAAACCAGGAGAAAACCCAGCAAATCGAACTGCTCAACCGCCAGAACGCGGTGCTGCAGCTGCAGCAGCGCGTGGGCCAGGCATCGGCGCAGAACTCGCGCCTGCTGCTGCTGCTGATGGGCTTGCTGGCGGCCTCGATCGGCTTCTGGGCGTACAAGACCAGGCGCGTGCATTCCTCGTTGCGGCACATGGCCGAGATCGACGCGCTGACCGGTATCTGCAACCGCCACCACTTCACCCTGCAGGCCGAACGAACCCTGGCGCAGTGTGCGGTCGCCGGCGAGCCGGCGGCGCTGCTGATGTTCGACCTCGACCATTTCAAGTCGATCAATGACAGCTACGGCCATACCACCGGCGACTGGGTGCTCAAGCGCGTGGCCGACACCTGCAAGCATTTCTGCCGCCGCATCGATCACCTCGGCCGCCTCGGCGGCGAAGAGTTCGCGATCCTGCTGCACGGCTGCGACCTGCACGTCGCCACCCGCCTGGCCGAGGACTGCCGCGTACGCATCGCTGGCATCGACACCAATGAAAGCGGCTACCGGTTCACCGTCACCGCCAGCTTCGGCGTCAGCGCGAGCTCTCTATCTGGCTACGATCTGGCCAAGCTGCTGTCGCATGCCGACCTGATGCTCTACCGCGCCAAGCGCGAGGGCCGCAACCGGGTGCGCACCTATGCGCCGGACATGCCGATTACATTGCGCCCGCAGGCTGGGGAGAACTCTTCGGCGCATGTCGAGGGCCCTGTTGCCGAGGCGCCGTCAGGCAATCAGGCTTCCTGAAGCCCGCGCCGTATATCGCGATGTGGCCTGGCCGGGGGCATTACGGGCTAGTGGCCGTCGGCTATTACCTGTCCGCCGCGGCCGCATTGACGCTGCTCGCTGCGTCGCGGGATGGCCACGGGCTATGATCGCCGCATGTCCAAACTTCTGCTGAACCTGCGCATGGTGCTCGACGATGAGGCGGACGACGTGCGCGCCATGCTCGATGCCCACGACATCGAGTTCTACGAAACCCTACCCAGCCGCTGGGGCGTCTCCCATGGCGGGATCTGGGTCACGCACGACGCTGATATCGCCGAAGCCAAGCGCCTGATGGCAGATTACCAAGGCCAACGGCAAACGCGTGTCCGTGCCGAGGTCGCAGCGGCCCGCCGCGACGGCAGCGCGGAAACCTTCCGGAGCGTGCTTCTGGCGGAACCCGGTCGCGTGCTGATGATTGCGCTGGCGATCGTCTTCCTGCTGGCGCTGGTTGCGCTGCCGGTGCTGTTGCTGCGCATGTAGGACCCTCGAATAACCTGCTTTTGTTCGTCATTCCCGCGGAAGCGGGAATCCATTGACTTAAGCCGTTGAAATCAAAGGCGCTGGATTCCTGCTTTCGCAGGAATGACGGCATGGTTGTAGGTTATTCGACGTGTCTTGTAGTGCAATCGCGGTTCGAGACGCGAAGGACTCTCGATGCAAAAAAACGCCCGGCTCGGCCGGGCGTTTGCTCATTCGTGATTGATCGGGTGACGCTTACCCAAGCGGCTGCAGGTTGAGGATCAGCGCCAGCACGGTCGACAGGATCGAGTTCGAGCCGTTCTGATACTGGCCGTACTGGTATTGACGGCCGAAACCATCCTCGTAACCGCGACGGAAGCCCTGGCGGAAGTAGTAGTTGTAGTCGGCCTGGCTGACGTAATACCCGTTGTAACCATAGTTGGCATCCTGGTACGCGTAGGAATTGCGATAGTCGCTGGCCCAGCGGTCCTCGCGGTCTGCGCGACCGGCGCGGATGCCTTCCTGGTAGCCGTAATTGATCGCTTGCCGCAACAGGTCGGCGCCGTAGTGGTTGGTCTGGTAGTAGTTGCCACCATAGCCGTAGCGATAGCTCGCCGGCGTGTAGAAGTATGGGTCATTGGCGTAGTTGTAGCGTTGCGCTGCCAGTCGCGCTTGCTGCTGGCGCAGGCGCTGGAAATACATCTGCTGATAGCTGTATTGCGCCATGCGGTTCTGCTGCTGCAGGGCGTAGGCGCGCTGCTGGCCCAGCGACTGCCGCGCCAGCAGCTGGCGACGGTATTGCAACGACTGCTGTTGCTGCTGCGTGATCAGGCGCTGCTGCTGCGCCGCGGGCAGGCGCCGCTGTTCGATCCGCTGCTGTGCCCGCTCGCCGGCACGCAGACGCTCCGCCACCCGCTGCTGCGCGCTACGACGCTCGGTATCGCGCAACTGGGCGTTGCGCTGTTGCGCCGCGCGCTGTGCAGCCTGTTGCTGACGCGGCTGCCCGGCCTGACGTTGTGCGGCCTGCTGGCGGACCTGCGCAGTGTTGCGAGACTGCTCGTCTCGACGCTGCGATTGCGCCATCGCCCGCTCACGCGCCTGCCCGGCCTGACGTTGTGCGGCCTGCTGGCGGACCTGCGCAGTGTTGCGGGACTGCTCGTCTCGACGCTGCGATTGCGCCATCGCCCGCTCACGCGCCTGCCCGGCCTGACGCTGTGCAGCCTGTTGCTGACGGGCCTGCCCGGCCTGACGTTGTGCGGCCTGCTGGCGGACCTGCGCAGTGTTGCGGGACTGCTGGTCCCGACGTTGCGATTGCGCAGTCGCCCGCTGCCGGCCGGCAGCGGCCTGTGCGTTCTGCTGCGCTTGCTTGCGTGCCTGCTGCTGTTTTTGCTGCTGCTGTTTCTGCGTACCCGGAGGCTCGCGCGCACTTGCCGGTGCGCCGATGCCCAGCACCAGTGCGGCGCCGATCACGGCCGCCAGTATGTTTCGGTGAATGGTGGTATTGACGTTCATGGCGGACCTCAGGCGTTGCCTGCGAACAAGCGTCTCTTGTTCGAGATGCAGTACACGTGAAATGCGCTTAACACCATCTGAGTGTTTCCACCGCCATTCAGCCGGCGTAGGGCCACCGCGCCCACGGCCTCCTTGTTGGCGGCCAACCCCAGAAAATCCTGCGGAGGATCCCGGACAGGTAGGCTATGCCTCCCGCACCAGCGAGCAACCGCGAATGACGAACCCCATGTATGCCACCTCGGTCCCCTTGCTCAAACAGATGCTCGGTGGCCTGGACGCACTGCTGTCCAAGGCCGAGGCGCATGCGACCGAGAAGAAGATCGACCCGAACGCATTGCTGCAGGCGCGGCTGTTCCCGGACATGTTCCCGTTCACCCGACAAGTGCAGATCGCGTGCGACTTTGCCAAGTCCATCCCGGCGCGGCTCGCCGGCGCCGACGTGCCTGCCTACGACGACAGCGAACAGAGCTTCCCAGAACTGCGCGCGCGCATAGCGAAAACGCTGGCCTTCATCGACGGGCTGGATGCAGCGCAGTTCGAAGGCGGCGCGCAACGCGAGATCGTGCTGCGCCCCGGCACGCCGAAGGAACGCAAGCTCGACGGCCAGGCGTACCTGCTGGCCTATGGCCTGCCGCAGTTCTTCTTCCATGTCACCACCGCCTATGCGCTGCTGCGCCACAACGGGGTCGAGATCGGCAAGAAGGACTACATGGGCGCGTATTGAAGGCGAGTCTGCATATGAACCACGACCGCAATCCGCAGGCCGAGCAGATGGGCGACGAGTCGATGGCGCGCAACCTGGCGCACCAGGCCGAAGCGATCTGGCCGCAGGAGCAGCACCTGTTCGACCGCTACGGGCTGTCGGGCGTCTTGCGCATCCTCGACCTGGGCTGCGGCACCGGCGAGATCACGCGCCGGCTGGCCGAGCGCTATCCACAAGCGACGTTGCTGGGCATCGACATCCTCGAAACGAATCTTGTGCTCGCGCGCCGCGACAGCACCGCGTTCGGCGAGCGCATCGGCTACGAGCAGGGCGATGCCTTCGCGCTGCGGCAGGCCGATGCCAGCTTCGACCTGGTCGTGTGCCGGCACATGTCGCAGGCCGTGCCGGATTTTGCCCAGGTGCTGGCGCAGATCACCCGCGTGCTCAAACCCGGCGGCTGGCTGCACCTGCTGTCGGAGGATTACGGCATGTTGCACATGCCGGCGAGTGCATCATTCGATCCGGACCGGTTCTGGAACCAGAACGCGATCGCCTTCCTGCAGGGCATCGGCTGCGACGGGCGCATCGGCCGGCACTCGCCGCCGTTGCTGGAGGCGACGGGCTACGTCGATATCGCGATGGACTACGTCACCGTCGATACCTTGCGCGTGCCGCGGACCACGTTCGCCGACATCATCCGCGCCTGGCGCGATGGTTATGCGCAGCCCCTCGCCGACGCGACCGGACGCACACCGGAGGCGGTGACCGCCGATTTCGACGCAATGATCGCGGCGATCCGGACGCCGCCCGGGTACGCGGTCTGGCACGTGCCGGTGGTGTCGGCGCGCAAGGCTTGATTGCGTAGCCGGGTCAACCCGAGGGGGAGAGTTCGCGCGCCTGGAGCCATGCGGCAGCGCCGAGTCCCGCACGCCGGCCGCTGGCATGGCACGCGGTCAGGAGATAGCCACCGGTCGGTGCTTCCCAGTCGAGCATTTCGCCGGCGCAGAACACCCCCGGCAATGCGTCCAGCATCAACGCGTCGTCCATCGCTTCCAGACGCACGCCGCCGGCGCTGCTGATCGCCTCGGCGAGCGGACGTGGCTGTCGCAAACGCAGCGGCAGCCGCTTGATCGTTTGTGCGAGCGCATCGGTGTCGTTGCGTCGGGTGTTGTCGAGGACTTCGTACAGCAACGCGGCCTTGACGCCGCTGATGCTGGCCTGGCGACGCAGATGTTCGCTGAGGCTGCGGCCGGCGCGCGGCGTGGCGAGATCGCGGCGCAGGCGTTCCAGGTCGCGGCCGGGCGCGAGGTCGAGGTGCAACGTGACATCGCCGTGCTGCGTGATGGCGTCGCGCAACATCGCCGACAACGCATAGATCAGGCTGCCCTCGATGCCGGTCGCGGTGATCACGCATTCGCCTTGCAGCGACTGTTCGCCATGCGCATTGCGCCAGTGCGCGACCACCGCCTTCAGCGGCGCGCCGGCATGGCGGCTGGCGAAATGTTCGCTCCAGCCGATGTCGAAGCCGCAGTTGGCCGCTTGCAGCGGCGCGACATCGACGCCGCGCTCGCGCAACAGCGATTGCCAGGATCCGTCGGAGCCGAGTTGCGGCCAGCTGCCGCCCCCGAGTGCGAGCACGACCGCGTCAGCATGCACGAGAGATTCGCCATCGGGCGTGGCGAAGCGCAGCGCACCGTCGCCAGCCCAGCCGAGCCAGCGATGCTGCACATGGAAGCGCACGCCGGCATCGCGCAGCCGCCGCACCCAGCCGCGCAGCAGCGGCGCGGCCTTGCGGTCCATCGGGAATACGCGGCCCGATGAGCCGACGTAGGTGTCGATGCCGAATCCACGCGCCCACTCGCGCATCGCGTTCGCATCGAAGTCGTCGAGCCAGCGGCCGACTGCTGCGCTGCGCGCGCCGTAGCGCTGGTCGAACGCGGGTCGCGGCTCGGAATGGGTGAGATTCAAGCCGCCCTTGCCGGCAATCAGGAACTTGCGTCCGACCGAGCCCTTGGCCTCGAACAGGTCGACCTCGACGCCGGTCGCACGCGCGGTCTCCGCCGCCATCATGCCAGCCGGACCGCCACCGATCACCACCAGGCCGGGAGCACGGGAAACAACAGGCGGCATGCAGTGGATTCGGCGATTGCGGGCGGTCATTATTGGCACGGATCGTCATCGTCCTGCGGTGCGACCGGGAAACGAAACGGGCAACGGGGACACGAAGCAATGACCACCACCCACATGATTGCCATTACCCGGGACGTGAGCCGCAGTCTCGGAGGTTGTGAGCTGTCGTTCGTGCCGCGCAGCGAGATCGACCTCGACCTCGCCGCCACGCAGCACCATGCCTACCAGCAGGCGCTGCAATCACTCGGTTGTCGCGTGCTTTCGCTGCCGGCGCAGGAAGCGATGCCGGATGCGGTGTTCATCGAGGACGTGGCGCTGGTGCTGGATGAAGTCGCCGTCATGACCCGGCCGGGCGCGGCATCGCGGCGTGCGGAAGGAGCCTCAGTTGCGGCCGTTCTTGCGGAATACCGTCCGCTGCTCCACATCGACGCGCCGGGCACGCTCGATGGTGGCGACGTGCTGCGCGTCGGCCGCGCGATCTACGTCGGCCAGTCGGCACGCAGCAACGCCGCCGGCATCGCGCAACTGCGCGAACTGGTCGCGCCTTACGGTTACAGCGTGCAGGGGGTTGCGACCCGCGGCTGCCTGCACCTGAAGTCGGCGGTGACGCAGGTCGCCGACGACACGCTGTTGATCCAGACCGCGTGGGTCGATCCGGCAGCGTTCGCCGGCTACCGGCTGATCGAGATCGATCCCGCCGAGGAACACGCGGCGAATGCGCTGCGCCTGGGCGAGGGCCTGCTCCATAAGGGCGTGGTCTACCCGGACTGCTTCCCACGCACGATGCGGCGCTTGTGCGATGCGGGCATCGCGGTCACCACGGTCGATGTGTCCGAGCTGCAGAAGGCCGAAGGCGCGGTGACGTGCTGCAGCCTCGTATTCTGCGAAAAACCTGTCTGATCGCG
>DASZZT010000103.1:0-8268 GCA_035543275.1 Luteimonas sp.
AACCCGGACGGCCTGCGCGGCTTGCTGCAGGTCGCCAGCGCGACGCGCGGCGAGGGACGACTGGGGTTGATCCTCGGCCAGGCCGGTAACCGCGAGGACGCCGATATCCGTGCGCTGGCCGCGGTGGCGACCGGCTTCGGCCCGGATCGCGTGTGGTTGAAGGACATTGCCGGCGAGTACATGCGTGGCCGCGCCGCCGGCGAGATCGCCGCGATCCTGCGCGATGAATTGCTGCAGCAGGGATTGCCGGCATCTGCAGTGGTGGTGTGCCTGGAGGAAACCGCCGCCGCGCGCGATGCCTTGCGCTGGGCGCAGGCCGGCGACGTCCTTGTGCTGCCGATCCACAATCCGGCGGCCCGTGACGACATCGTCGCGCTGCTTGATCGCCTGCACGCTGGGCATTGGCACCCGGGCGCGCCGCTTCCTGACTTGGAGATGCGATTAGACACTGCAGGATCAGACACCGCCGATCACGGCGAAGCGCCCGGCTAGAATGACGCCTCATTCAGCCGGGTCACGTCGTATGCGCCGCACACGGCGCCCGGCGGCCGGCCCACGATGATCCACACAGAGCTTGCCAACACCCCCAAGCCGCGCGCGGATGTGCTGCAGGCGATCCTGCGGCGCAAGGCGGAGGAAGTGGCCGAACGCAGCGCGCACCTGTCGCTGCGCGAACTCTCGGCACGCGTCGCCGATGCGCCGCCAGTGCGCGGCTTCGCCGCTGCGGTTGAGGCGAAAATCGCGGCTGGCCTTCCGGCGGTGATCGCCGAAATGAAGAAGGCCAGCCCGTCGCAGGGCGTGATTCGCGCCGAGTTCGATCCGGCCGCGATCGCGCGCAGCTACCAAGCCGGCGGCGCGGCCTGTCTGTCGGTGTTGACCGACGTCGATTTCTTCCAGGGCGCCGACGCGTATCTGCAGCAGGCGCGCGCGGCCTGCGCGTTGCCGGTGCTGCGCAAGGATTTCGTCATCGACGCGTACCAGCTGTACGAGGCGCGCGTGCTCGGTGCCGACTGCATCCTGCTGATCGTGGCCGCGCTCGGCGACGTGCAACTGGTCGAGCTGTGCGAGCTGGCGCTGAATCTCGGCATGGATGTGCTGGTCGAGGTGCATGACATCGACGAGCTCAAGCGCGCATTGCAGGTGCCGGCGCCCCTGCTCGGCATCAACAATCGCAACCTGCGCACGTTCGAGGTCTCGCTCGACACCACACTGGCCCTGCAGCACGCGGTGCCGCGCGACCGCCGACTGGTCACCGAGAGCGGCATTCTCGTGCCTGCTGACGTCGCGCGGATGCAGGCGACCGGCGTCGAGGCGTTCCTGGTCGGCGAGGCGTTCATGCGCGACGCGGATCCGGGCGCTGCGCTGCGCCGGCTGTTCTTCGACAAGAGCGCCTTCGCCGCATGACCTCGCCATTTCCCCAGCCGCGGCCGGACGCGCCGCTGGTCGTATTCGACTTCGACCACACCCTGTACGACGGCGATTCGGGCAGTCACCTGTTCGGGTGGCTGATCCGCCGCGACTGGTGGCGGATCGCATTGGCGCTGCTGATCGCGCCGCTGTTCGGCACGATGGTCGCGTTCCTGCCAACGCGGCGGATCGGCATCGGCGCCTTCGTCTGGGTTGGCACCATCGGTTTCCATCGTCGGCGCGACCTGGACGAATTGATCGATCGCTACGTCGTCACGCATACCGAAGCGATCAAGACGCGGCTGCTGCCGATTGCGCTGGACGTGCTGCATCACCATCGCGCGCAGGGCGATCGCGTGCTGGTCGCCACTGGCGCGCCGCCGGAACTGGCACGCGCGATCCTCGCCTTCGTCGCGCACGACGACGTACCTGTGATCGGCTCGCTGGTCGGGCCGCGGTTCGGCGGCGTCGGCGCCAGGCGTCATTGCCATGCGGATATGAAGATGGAGATGATCCGCGAGGCCGGCTACGGCCCGATCGCGGTGGCCTATTCCGACAGCAGTGCCGATTTGCCGTTGCTGCAAGCCGCAGCGCAACCGGTGGTGGTCAATCCGAAGGCGGCGCGGGTGGCGATGTTCCGGCGCGTGCTGCCGCCAGGGACGCCGGTCCTGAACTGGGGTTGCGCGGATCGCGCCGGTGATCCGGTGTAATCAGGATGGACGCAGGATGTGATGAGCCGCAGGCGAACCGCATCGTTCGCGATTGATCGTCGGGTTCCGCCGCGCGCACCCGCGGTGCGATCTCGGCGGACGCGGCAACGCGCGCCATCGCTTCAGCGCGTCCCGTACAGCACGACAGTCTTGCCGCGTGCGTGCAGCACGCCATCGATCTGCAGCTTCTTCAACACGCGCCCGGCCATCTCGCGCGAGCAGCCGACCAGCCGCGCCAGCTCCTGTCGCGACACGCGCAGTTGCGTGCCCTGCGGATGGCTCATCGCATCCGGCTCGCGGGTGAGGTCGTGCAGGGTGCGGATGATGCGGTCGGTGACATCGAGGAAGGCCAGGCGCCCGGCCTTGCGGCTGGTATCGAGCAGCCGCCGCGACAGCTGTGAGCCAATCGCGTAGACGATCTTGATGGCATCGCCGGCGAGTGGGCCGTCGAACAGCTGGTACAGGCGCTCGTAGCTGATCTCGCCCAGTTCGCACGGGGTGCGCGTGCGCAGGATCACTTCGCGCCGGTCGGATTCGATGAACAGGCCCATCTCGCCGACGAACTCGCCGATGCCGAAATAGCCGAGCACCAGCTCGCGGCTGTCGTCCTCTTCGGTGATGATGCTGACCGAGCCGTTGATAACGTAGTAGAGCGTTCCAGCCGGATCGCCGGGTCGGAATACGTCGGTGCGCGGCGGATAGCGGCGGCGATGGCAATGGGCCAGGAAGC
This sequence comes from Luteimonas sp., assembly GCA_035543275.1. Taxonomy (GTDB): domain Bacteria; phylum Pseudomonadota; class Gammaproteobacteria; order Xanthomonadales; family Xanthomonadaceae; genus Cognatiluteimonas. Next base: position 2,848 of record DASZZT010000103.1, read on the forward strand.
GCTCGAGCGCGGCGGCGTCAGGCGCCAGCGGACTGCTCGGGCGGCGGTGCGCCGCGAGGGCGACGACGTTGGCGGCATTGACGGACATCCTCGAAGAGTAGGACGTTGTCGCGCCCGCGGCAAACCCCGCGCCTTCCGCGTTTCCGCCGGGGCCGCGGTTTGCCGCATAATCGCGCCCCTTGTCGTTCCGCCCCGGAGACCCGCCCGTGGTCAAGCCTCTTCCGCGCCTGAAGCTCCAGGGCTTCAACAATCTCACCAAGGCGCTGAGTTTCAACATCTACGATGTCTGCTACGCGGTCTCCGAGGAGCAGCGGCAGCGCTACATCGAGTACATCGACGAGGAATACAACGCCGACCGGTTGACCCAGATCCTCACCCACGTGGCCGAGATCGTCGGCGCCAACATCCTCAACATCGCGCGCCAGGACTACGATCCGCAGGGCGCGTCGGTGACGATCCTGATCAGCGAGCAGCCGGTGATCGACCGGGCCGACGCCAAGGGCGTGATCCCCGAGGCGGTGGTCGCGCACCTGGACAAGTCGCATATCACGGTTCACACCTATCCGGAAACGCACCCGCATGCAGGCATCGCCACCTTCCGCGCCGACATCGACGTCGCCACCTGCGGCGTGATCTCGCCGCTGAAGGCGTTGAACTACCTGATCGAGAGTTTCGAGTCGGACATCGTGGTGACCGACTACCGAGTGCGCGGCTTCACCCGCGACATCAAGGGCAAGAAGCACTACATCGACCACAAGATCAACTCGATCCAGGATTTCCTGGCCAAGAACATCAAGTCGCGCTACGAGATGCTCGACGTCAACGTCTACCAGGAAAGCATCTTCCACACCAAGATGCACCTGAAGGACTTCGACCTGGACAACTACCTGTTCGAGGAGAAGGCGAAGAACCTGTCGTTCAAGGACCGGATGAAGATCGAGGCGCTGCTCAAGCGTGAGATCGAGGAACTGTTCCACGGCCGCAATCTGGTGGAGTGAGCTTGCCCGTGATCAGTGAAGCGAAAGGCCGGCATTGCCGGCCTTTCTGCTTTTGTAGGAGCGGCTTTAGCCGCGGGCGCTTTGTCGGCGCGTCAAATGACGATCAAAAGCTCGCGGCTAAAGCCGCTCCTACAGGAGGCGCCTCGCTCAGATCCGGTACGCGATCGTTTTCATCAGCTTCGACGCCGCTGCCATCAGCGTCGGTATCGGCTGCGGCAGCAGGCGCGCGCCCTGCGCCTGCGCGTTCTCGGCATGGCGCGCTTCGTCGGCCTTCATCGCCTGCAGGATCGCGCGGCTGCGCGCGTCGGCTTCAGGCAGCTGCTGCAGGTGTTCATCCAGATGCGCCTCGACCTGGCGCTCGGTCTCGACCACGAAGCCGAGGTTCCAGCCGTCGCCGCGCAGGCCGGCCAAGGCGCCGATCGCGTAGCTGCCGGCGTACCACAGCGGGTTGAGCAGGCTGGGGCGGCTGTCGAGTTCGCGCAGGCGGTCGGCGCACCAGGCCAGGTGATCGGTTTCTTCCTGCGCCGCTTCGAGTAGTTGCCTGCGCGTGGTTTGGTCGCGGGCGACCGCAGCCTGACCGACGTACAGCGCCTGCGCGCAGACCTCGCCGACGTGGTTGATCCGCATCAGCCCGGCGGCATGACGGCGCTCGCTGTCATCGAGCACGATCTCGGCCTCGTTCGCGCCGGGATTGGCGCGCTCGGCGCGGGCGCTGCCGAACACGGTGCCGAGCGCGTTCTGTGCATCGATCAACAGGCGGTCGATCGGGGTGAGGTCGCGCATCGTCATGGGCCAAGGCACTCGGCAAGGAATTCCAGCGGATGCTGCACCGGCAGCCGTGTGCCGTTTGCGAAGTGCAGCCGGCAGCCGATATTGGCGCTGAGCAGGCGCGTCGCACCAGAGGCTGCGAGCTGGTCGAGCAGCGGTTGCCTGAACTTGGCGGCGCGCTCGGGTGCGGTCAGCATTTGCGTGCCGGCGGCACCGCAACAACCCAGGCCTTGCTGGAGCGGGCCACCATCGAGTTCGACGATGTCCAGCCCCGGCACTCGCGCCAGCAGCGCTCGCGTGGCGAGATCGCTCTTCACTACATTGCGCTGGGTGCAGGGCAGGTGCAGCGCAATGCACGTGTGGGTTGCGCGGAAGGACAGGCCATCGGCACGCGTAGCAAGGAAGTCGAGTGCATCGATCGTCTCGGCGCTGCCATCCAGGGCTTGGGCCAACGCTTCGTGGCAACCGCTGGCCAGCGTCAACACCGGGCCCGTGCCCGCGAAAACGGCACGGTTGGCCGCGGCCAGCGCCGCGGTGGCGGTCGCGTTGCCGGCGTGTGCGTGCAGCGCGCCACAACAGGTCTGGCGATCGGGAATCGTGAGTTGCACCCCGGCGGCGGCGCAGAGCCGGGCCAGCGCAAGCCGCAAACCGGATTCATAGGCGCGGGCGACGCAGCCGGTGAACAGGCTGACCGATGCGCCAGCCTGCGACGCCGGCAGGGTCGGTTCGGTCGTGGCAGGCGGCCGCGGCAGTGGCCGCAGGCTGACCGGCAGCAGCCAGTACAGATGTCGATACAGACGCAGCAGCCGGGTCAGGTGCCGCGGACGCGCGGCGAGCCACTCCAGGCCACGTTGACGCCATCCCGGTGCGCGCCGTTCACGCTGGCGGATCCGCGTTTGCAACAGCAATGGCCCATATCGCACGCCCGCCGGACACACGACCTCGCAGCGGCGACAGCCCAGGCACTGGTCAAGGTGGGTATCGCCGGTCGCGGTCGGCGGGATCGTGCCCAGTTCCCACGCCCGCGCCAAGGCGATCCGGCCACGTGGGGATTCGGCCTCGAGTTGATCCAGACGATAGGTGGGGCAGGCCGGCAGGCACAGGCCGCATTGCACGCACTGGTCGGTCAGCGCCACCAGTTCGGCGGAGGCCGGCGCGGCGGGAGCGGGACGGCGGACGGCCTCGGACATGACCAGCGATGCTAGCACGCGGGTTATGGTGACTTGCGGGGCCACGGCAGGCCCGCTATCATTCCGACTCTTTCGTTCCGCATTTTGCTTCACAGCAAATTTTTGGGTGCCTCATGAAGACTTTCACTGCCAAGGCCGAGACCGTCCAGCGCGACTGGTACGTCGTCGATGCCGAGGGCAAGACCCTGGGCCGCCTGTGCTCCGAGCTCGCGCGTCGCCTGCGCGGCAAGCACAAGCCCGTGTTCACCCCGCACGTCGATACCGGTGACTACCTCGTCGTGGTCAACGCCGAGAAGATCGTGGTCACCGGCAACAAGCTGGCCGACAAAATGTACTACCGGTTCACCGGTTACGTTGGCAACCTGAAGTCCGAGAGCCTCGGTCAGGCGCTGCATCGCCACCCCGAGCGCGTGATTGAGACCGCGGTCAAGGGCATGCTGCCGAAGAACCCGCTCGGCCGCGCGATGTACCGCAAGCTCAAGGTCTACAAGGGACCGAACCACCCGCACGCTTCCCAGCAGCCGCAGGCGCTGGACATCTAAGGTCACCACGCATATGGCACTCCAGCACAACTACGGCACCGGCCGCCGCAAGTCTTCCACCGCCCGCGTGTTCCTGCGCAAGGGCGAGGGCAAGATCACCATCAACGAGCGTTCGATCGAAGACTTCTTTGGCCGCGAGACCGCACGCATGATCGTGCGCCAGCCACTCGAGCTGACCAAGAGCACCGACAAGTTCGACATCATGGCGACGGTTGAAGGCGGCGGCACCACCGGCCAGGCCGGTGCGATCCGCCTGGGTATCTCGCGCGCGCTGGTCGAGTACGACGAGTCGCTGAAGTCCGAATTGCGCAAGGCCGGTTTCATGACCCGCGATGCACGCGAAGTCGAGCGCAAGAAGGTCGGCCTGCACAAGGCACGCCGCGCCACCCAGTTCTCGAAGCGCTAATTTTTTCGCGTCAAGATTTGCTCCATAGCCCCGTCGCCAAGCGGTAAGGCACCTGACTCTGACTCAGGCATTCGGTGGTTCGAATCCATCCGGGGCTGCCACACAGAAGTCCGACGCAGCCAGCGAACCGGCAACAAAAAACCCGCCCATCGGCGGGTTTTTTGTTGTTTGTAGAGCGGAGCTTGCTCCGCTGCTTTTCGCGGAAGAGCAGCGGAGCAAGCTCCGCTCTACAAGGGGCAGGCTCCATTCCCGCAGCGCCGTTACAATGGAAACCATCGCGCTGCAGCGCCTGATTTCGGAACTCCCATGAAACTCGGATCTCTCAAGGAAGGCGGCCGCGACGGCACCCTGATCGTCGTGTCGCGCGATCTGACTTGCGCCGTGCGCGCCACCGGCATCGCGTCGACGCTGCAGGGCGCACTCGAGGACTGGTCGAACCTCGTGCCGCGACTGGCTGCGCTGTCCGAAGCGCTCAACGATGGCAGCGCCGACGGTGCCTTCGACCTGGACATGGCCGCGCTCGCCGCGCCATTGCCGCGCGCCTACGAGTTCGTCGACGGCAGCGCCTACCTGCCGCACGTGGAGCGCGTGCGTCGCGCGCGCGGCGCCGAGGTTCCGGAAAGCTTCTACACCGATCCGCTGATGTACCAGGCGACCAGCGCCGGCTTCCTTGGTCCGCGCGATCCGGTGCGGGTGGTCGACGAAGGCTACGGCATCGACCTGGAGGCCGAGATCGTGGTGGTCACCGACGACCTGCCGATGGCGGTGACGCCGGAACAGGCCGCCGCGCACATCCAGCTGGTCGGCCTCATCAACGACGTGTCGCTGCGCAATCTGATCCCGGGCGAGCTGGCCAAAGGTTTCGGCTTCCTGCAGTCGAAGCCACGCTCGGCGCTGTCGCCGGTGTTGGTGACACCCGACGAGCTGGGCGACGCCTGGCACGACAATAAGCTGCACCTGCCGATGCTGACCCACATCAACGGCGAATGGTTCGGCGCGCCGGAGGCTGGGGTCGACATGCAGTTCGATTTCGCCCAGCTGGTCGCGCACGCCGCGAAGACGCGGCCGCTGTCGGCCGGCACCATCGTCGGTTCCGGCACCATCGCCAATCAGGACACGTCGAAAGGCGCGTCCTGCTTCGCCGAGAAGCGCACGGTGGAGACGCTCGAGCACGGCAAGCCGCAGACGCCGTTCATGGGCTTCGGCGACCTGGTGCGGATCGAGATGCTGGATGCAGAGGGACACAGCATTTTCGGCGCAATCCAACAGCGCATCGAGCGTCAGTCCATGCCCTGATGGGATCGCCTGATGGCATCGGCGCGCCGTTCCGCGCGACCGGCGGTCTACCGCCGCGGCCATCACCAAGCTAAGGTGCGCAAGCCCGCCCGCCGCGGCGCACCGCAGGGGAGCGGTACCTTGACCGATCGGCTGTGCCTGTATTCCTACTGGCGTTCCAGCGCCGCCTATCGCGTGCGCATCGGCCTGAACCTGAAAGGGCTGCCGTACGAGATCGTGCC
>DASZZT010000104.1:0-21566 GCA_035543275.1 Luteimonas sp.
TCGGCGTCGACTGGACAGTGACGCTGGAAGAAGCCACGCGTCGCACCGCGGGCAAGGTCGCGCTGCAGGGCAACCTTGATCCAGCGATGCTGTATGGCTCACCCGATGCGATCAGGTCGCAGGTGCGCATTGCGCTCGACAGCTACGCCGCTGGCAACAACGGCTCGCGCGACGGCCACGTCTTCAACCTCGGCCATGGCCTGGCGCCGGACATGGCGCCCGAGCACGTCGCGGCGCTGGTGGACGAAGTGCACGCGTATAGCGCGCGCTGAACACCGGCCGGTCTCGACAAAGAACTGACATTGCCGTTTCTTGTAGGGACTTATTCGTTGGGAGCGCATATGCGTCGTCGGTCCTTGCTATTTGTTTCGCTGATCGCCCTTTCGATGACGAACGCTTTCGCCACGACACCCGCGGAAACCTTGGTGGCCGAGCGTGCGCAGGCGCTCCTCCAGCGCGAAGTGAACGAAGTTGATCCCGGCGCCGCAGTGCTCGTTGCCATGGGCGACCATGTGATCTTTCGGGGCGCACGGGGGCGTGCCGATATCGAGTTGGCGGTTGCGCTGGAGCCTCAGAACGTCTTTCGAATTGGGTCGATCACGAAGACGCTCACTGCAGCGACGATCCTGAAGCTGGTAGCGGTCGCTCAATTATCACTGGACGACCGCTTGTCAGCGTTCGTGCCGGAGTATCCGAACGGGAAAAACATCTCGATCGCCCAGTTGCTCGACCACACTGCTGGAGTCAGCGATGCCTGGGGTGCCAATCCAGCCGACGAAATCACCATGGCGGGATTGGTCAAGGCCATCGGGCGGCAGCCTCCTGACTTCCCGCCGGGCGCCGACTGGAGGTACAGCAACTCCGGCTACATCCTGTTGGGAGCAGTCATTGAGAAAGTGACCGGGAAGCCGTGGCACGCCGCGACCCGGGATCTCATCCTGACCCCGCTAGGGATGGCACGGACGGGCTACTACGGTGACACCAAACTAGTGCAAGGCCGTGTCGAAGGCTACAGCGTGGACGACACCGGGGCGATCATTCGTGCGCCGTACGCCAGCATGGCCGGGCCGAGTGCCGCCGGCGCGCTGTCGTCCACGGTGGATGACCTGTTTCGCTTCATGCGCGCACTTGCAACGGGGCATGTATTGCCGTCCAGCCTCTACAAGCAAATGACGACAGCGCAGAAGACATCCTCCGGTCAAACAGTCAGTTATGGCTACGGAGTGATGCTTGGAACGGTCCGTGGTGAGCGGGTGATTGAGCACAACGGCGGCATCGACGGCTTTTCTTCCCAATTGACTTACTTTCCCAAACAGGACGTCACTGTTGTCGTCCTTGCGAATACCGACGCGGGACTGCCCAATCCGCGATCGCTTGCCCACAGGCTGGGCGCCTTGGCAATCGGCCATCCTTATTCGGGTTTTCGCGACTCGACACCAGATGCGAAATCCCTTGCCAGCCTCGTCGGCTCTTATCGCGTCGACCCATCTTCCATCCGAACCTTATCCGTTCGGGACGGAAAGCTTTTTGTTCGAAGGGACGATGGCCCGGAAAGGCAACTCGTCACCGCCGAGGGCGGCATACTGTACTTTCCCGGGGACGGAACTGACTATTTCCGTGTGCTCCGTGACGCACAAGAAAACGTCGTGGCGCTGGACTTCCATGTCGACGGAATGGAGCCCGCGCGACGCGAGCTGCGCATCAGATAAGGTTAGCCCGCGTGAGCGTCCAATTCGGGTCGATTCCAGAAATTCGACCCCCATGGCTCAAGCCTCGACCGGCAACAACTCCTCGATCGCCGCCGCCAGCATCGCGCCAGTCAGCGGCTTGCGCAGGAAACCGTCGAAGCCGGCGGCGCGCGATTGCGGTTCGGCGTCGGCATCGGCGCGCGCGGTGACGGCAAGCAACGGCGCGTCGAATCCTTGCGCACGCAGCTGTCGCGCCAGCGCCAGTCCATCCATGCCGGGCAGGTCGAGATCGAGCAGTGCCACGTCGAAATCTGCGTTTGCGGTTTCGGCCAGCGCGGCGAGACCGTGCGCGGCATGGGTGACGCGATGACCCTGCGCACGCAGCAGTCCGGTCATGACTTCGGCGACGGTGGGATCGTCCTCGACCAGCAGCAGGTCGAGTGCGCGTGCCGCATCCGGCGTGACCATTGCGGCGGCGGGCACGGCAGCGATCGTGGCGGTCGGCAACGGCAACTCGACGCGAAAACGCGTGCCCTGCCCGGGCGCGCTGTCGACCTTGATGCAGCCGCCCATCGCCGCGGCCAGTTCCTGGCTGATCGCAAGGCCGAGGCCGCTGCCGCCGTAGCGCGCCGCGGTGCGGTTGCCTTCGGCCTGTTCGAAGCGGCGGAACAGCCGCGTCTTCTGTTCGTCGTTGAGGCCGGGGCCGGTGTCGCTGACCACGAAGCACACGCCGTGCGGCGACACTGCGTTGACCTGCAGGCCGACGCTGCCATGCTCGGTGAACTTGATCGCGTTGCCGAGCAGGTTGAGCAGGATCTGGCGCACCCGGGAGGCATCGCCGAGCAACGCGGCGGGCGCGTCGGCGGCGACGGCCTCGACGAAGCGCAGGCCGCGTTGCCTGGCCAGCGGTGCGGTCAGCGCGACGACGTCGTCGATGAGCTTTTGCACGACGAACGGTTGCGCATCGAGTTCGAGCTTGCCGGTCTCGATCCGCGCCAGGTCCAGTGCGTCGTTGACCAGTCGCAACAGGTGATTGCCGGCGTTGCGGATCGATTCGGTATAGCCGCGCTGGCGCGTGTCGAGCTGCGTGCCCAGCAGCAACTCGCTCATGCCCAGCACGCCGGTCATTGGCGTGCGCACTTCATGCCCGAGGGTGGCGAGGAAATGGGTCTTGGCCTGCGATGCCTGTTCGGCCAGTTCGCGCCTTTGCTCGACCAGTTGCCACGCGTGGCGGCGCTTGAGCCGCGTTCGATACGCATCGGCGATCGCCCACAGCAGCAACGCTGCCAGACCGGCAAACCCGGCGATTGCCGCCCAGCTGCGCCACCAAGGCGGTGCGACCCGAAACTCGATGACATGCGTCGCCGACCAGACGTTGTCGGCGTTGCTGGCCTTGATCTGCAACCGATAGTGGCCGGCCTCAAGCCTGGAGAAGATCCGCTCGCCATCGGCGCCGATTTCGACCCAGTCCGGATCGTAGTTGTCCAGACGGAACAGGTAGCGATGCGTCTTGGCGTTGTTGAACGAGAGCAGGCGCGCGGTGATGCGCAGGTCGCGGTCGTCGTGGGAGAGGGCGAAGGTTTTCCCCAAGGGAATCTCGGTGCGAGTCTCGCCGCGCAGCACGCTGATCGATTCGACCATCAGCCTCGGCGCACGCGTTGCCGGGCTGACCACGGCGGGATCGAACAGCACCAGGCCGTCCGGTGTCGCGGCCAAAATACGCCCGTCCGCAGGCCGCGGCACCGGCCGCTCGCCGAACTCCTGGCTCGGCAGGCCGTCGCGCACGCCGTAGATACGCGTCGCACGTTGCACGGGATCAAAGCGGATCAGTCCGCGCACGCTGGTCAGCCAGACGATGCCAGAACTGTCCACGGTCAGGCCGGTCGGCGCCAGGCCCGGGAATCCCTGCCCCACACCCGCGCGACTGCGCAACGCCAGGCCGGCTCCGTCCCAGTGGTATGCCTCCAGTATCCCGAAGCGGGCAACCCGCACCAGCGCGTCCGCACCGTGCGCGAAGCCATAGACGTCCGCGGCCGGCGCACCGGGCACGGGTTCGAAGCGGTGCGCGCCCGCGTCCCACATCAAAAGCCCCTGCGAACCCGCGATCCAGACCCCGCCATCCGGCCCCAGACCGATCTGATGGATGAATGGAGCGGACGCCAGACCCTTGCTGCCCGGCCGGATCGATTCGACGACGTGGCCGTCGGCATCCCGGGCCTGTACCCCGTCGAGCTCCGATGCCATCCACAGCATGCCATCGCTGGTTTCGGAGAACCAGACACGTTCGCCCGACAGGGCGGCGTCGCTGTCCGCATGCGCATCCCAACGTTGCAGCGCATCGGTTTCCGGGTCTAAACGGGCGATGCCGTCGTAGTAGCTGATCCACACCTTGCCGCGACGGTCCTCGTGCACGCCCATCGGCATGTAGCCCGCGCCCGCGTCGCGCAGGCGGTGCTGGATGCTGCCGGTTTCCGGATCGAGCAAGTCAAGCACACCCCCACTGCCGACCAACCACATCGACCCGCTTGCCGATGGCGCGATGGCGTGGACATACGCGTTCGCCGGCGAATCGGGATCGTCCAGCTGCCGCGACAGGATCGAAAACTGATGCCAGTTCGACTGCAGGTACAACAGGCCGCTGTCGCTGCTGGCGAACCACAGCCCACCTTCCTTGTCCTGGTAGGCAGCGGTCCACGACGGCTTGGCCATTCCGTGGGCGGTGGGGCTGTACAGGGGCACGTTGCGCACTTCGCCCTCGCTGTAGCGGCCGAGCCCATCGACGGTGTCAAACCAGTACGTATGGTTGCGGTCGCGCAGCAGCACATGGAACAGGGTCTTGCCGTAGCTTCCCCACGGCGCCAACGACATGCTGCCGTCGGGCCGGCGCACGCTGACGCCTCTGGGGGTTCCGATCCAGAGGGTGCCGTCGTCCTCGACGGTCAGGCCGTTGACTGCCGGCGAGTTCAGCGCGGACAGCGGCAGCCGTGCAAAATCGTGTCCGGTCCAACGGGCGACGCCGTTCTTGGTGCCGATCCAGAGCGTGCCATCGGACGCCACCGCGAGCTGACCGACGCTGGCGTCGGGCAGGCTGCGCGTATCTCCCGCCCGCGGCATGAAACGTGTGATCGTGCCGTCAGGCGCCAGCCGATGCAGGCCGCCGTCTTCGGTGCCGAACCACAGGTCGCCGTCGCGCGTCGACGCGATCGACCAGATGTTGTTGCTTCCGATCCCGGAATGCGCGCGATCGTAATAGCGGAAGGTCTTGCGCTCCGGATCGAGCATCGCCAGGCCGGCGTTGCTGGTGCCGATCCAGACCCGGTTGCGCGCGTCCACATGCACCGCCCAGACGAGGTTGTCGCGCAGACCCTGACCAACCCGCCAGACGCGAAAGCCGATTCCGTCGTAGCGGGCAAGCCCGTCGCTGGTGGCGATCCACAGGTAACCGTTGGCGTCCTCGGCGATGCCGTTGATGCGGTTGGACGGCAGTCCGTCGGAGACAGTGAGGTGTTGCGGCCGTGGCGTTTCCGGCAGTCCAGCAAATGCCTTCACGCTGGACAGCGCAAGCGCGATCAGCACCACCAAGGTGCGCCACATGTGTTCTCTCCCCTGGCCCGATCGCCCCCGCGCGGCCTCCGGCATCGTCGCAATGCAGCGCTGCTTCCGCAAGCCACCCGATTCAGCCGGGCCGGCCTAGAATCGCGGCTACCTCGACGCGAGAACGTCCGATGTCGCCCGCCCGCCTGCTGTGGTTCTGCTTATTTCTGCCAGCCGTGGTCGCCGCGCGACCGGCCAGCTATGCGCTCGATCCAGTGCACACGCGCGTGCTGTTCGCGGTCAGCCACGCCGGTTTTTCGCAGGCGCTGGGCACGGTGTCCGGCAGCACCGGCACGCTGGTGTTCGATCCCGACGACTGGTCGACGGCACAGCTGCAGGTCGCGGTGCCGATCGCGCGCTTCGACCTGGGCGATGAGAAATGGAACCGCGCCGTCGGCGTGCGCAGCCTGCTCGATGTTGAAGCGCATCCGGTCGCGACCTTCGTCTCCACCCGGATCGCACCGAAAGACCCGACCCATGCCTCGGTCTGCGGCATGCTGCAATTGCGCGGCATCGAACGCGAGGTCTGCCTGGACGTCACCTTCCACCAGCTCAAGCGCCACCCGCTGCCGCCGTTCCGCCGCACCGCCGGTTTCTCCGCGACTACCACGCTCAGTCGCAAGGATTTCGGCATCACCGCCTGGCCCAGTGTGATCGGCGACAGCGTGGACCTGCGCATCGAGGCCGAAGCCACGCGCAGCGGTCGTGTCGATGCTAGGGATACGCTCGACACCGATGCCGACACTGCGCCGACCGAACAGCCCGAACCGTCCGAACCAACGCCAACGCCAAACCCAACGCCATGAGCCTGAAGAATTCCGTCGAGCGCTGGGGCCACGTCAGCCAGCTGTTGCACTGGCTGATCGTGGTGCTGATCGTGGTGATGGCCTACCTCGGCCTGACCATGACCGATCTGGCCAACAGTCCGCACAAGATCCGCGTCTACGACCTGCACAAGTCGATCGGGTTGAGCATCCTGGTGCTGGTTTCGTTGCGGCTGCTGTGGCGTGCATACGCCGGTGCGCCGCGCACCCTGCCCGGCGTGCCGACATGGCAGGCTCGCGTGGCCGCATTCACCCACGGCGCGTTGTACGCATTGCTGTTCGCGGTGCCAATCAGCGGCTGGGTGCTGAACTCGGCCGCCGGTTTCCCGCTGCGCTGGTTCAACCTGGTCAACCTGCCGTCGATCGCAGCCAAGGGCGAGGCGCTGCAAACGCTGGCCAAGGACTGGCACGAGTTCCTGTTCTGGGCGCTGATCGTGCTGTCGCTGGCGCACGCCGCGGCGGCGGTCTACCACCATTTGTTCCAGCACGATGCCACGCTCGCGCGCATGCTTCCGCAGCGGCGCGCGCGCATCACGGAGAGCCCCGATGTCCTCTAGAGTCCATGTCCGGACGGCGACCGCCGCCGTCGTCCTCGCTGCGGCATTCGTGCTGCCCGCGTTCGCTGCCGACTATGCGCAGGCCGCCGGTTCGACGCTGGTGTTCGCCGGCACCTACCAGGGCGAGGTGTTCACCGGTCGCTTCCCCGGCTTCAGCACGCGACTGTCGTTCGATCCGCAGCAACTCATGAGCGCGAAACTCGAAGTCGACATCCCGCTCGCCACCGCGACCACCGCCAACGCCGACTACGACGGCGAAATGCGCGGCGAAGCGTTTTTCGCCGCGGCGAAATTCCCTCAGGCACATTACAGAGCGAGCAAGTTCCGCAGCCTCGGCGGCAACCGCTACGCCGCCGATGGCACGCTGAGCCTGCACGGCATCAGCAAGCCGGTCACGCTGACTTTCACCTGGACCCCGGGCGCGCAACCGGTGCTGGCTGGCAAAGCCACGGTCAAGCGCCTGGACTTCGGCATCGGCAGCGGCGACTGGGCCGACACCAGCCTGATCCCGAACGAGATCGCGATCAGCACGAAAGTTGTGCTCACACCAGCGAAGTAGTCGCTTCTGAAGATATCCACGCACTGCGCAAAACGCAGAGCCGTAGGGCGGAACCGCCGAAGGCGATTCCGCCCTACAAAGACAGCCAGGCGCGCAGTGTCTCCACGTCGAACGGCCAGCCAAGCTCGCGCCCATCCTCTTCATCGCGCAACATCGGCACGCGCTCGCCGTAGCGCGTCTCGAGCGCAGCATCGCCATCGATGAACACGCTGTCGAACTCCGGCGCCCGTACCTGTGCCAGCAAGGCCAGCGCGAGGTCGCACAGATGGCAATCATCGCGCTGGTAGAGGATCAGGGACATGACGATGGTCGATGTTGTGGAGGCATAGAATAGGTGCTGCGCACCCGTAGCAGAGCACCGAAAATCCGATGGCCGTCAGCACCTTCGACCTGTTCAAGATCGGCATCGGGCCGAGCTCCTCGCATACCGTGGGGCCGATGCGCGCGGCCGCGCGTTTCGTCAGCCGCTGGCTCGAGGAAAACGGCGATCTGGAACGGACCGCGCGCATCCGCGCCGAGGTGTTCGGCTCACTGGCGCTGACCGGCCGCGGTCACGGCACCGACAAGGCGCTGCTGATGGGGCTGGAAGGCCACCTGCCGAACCTGGTCGATCCCGATGTCATTCCAGCGACGCTGGAACGCATCCGCGGCGAAAAGAAGATCCGCCTGCTCGGCCGGCACGAGATCGGCTTCGACGAGAAGCAAGACCTGATCATGAACAAGCGCCAGAAGCTGCCGTTCCACACCAACGGCATGCGCTTCACCGCGTTCGACGACAAGGGCGACACGATCGCAACCCGCGACTACTACTCGGTCGGCGGCGGTTTCGTGGTCAACGAGGACGAGGCCGCGGAAGATCGCATCGTCGCTGACACCACCGCGCAGCCGTACCCGTTCCACAGCGGCGACGCGTTGCTGGCGCAGTGCGCACGCAGCGGCCTGACCATCGCGCAGCTGATGTTCGCCAACGAACAGGTCTGGCGCAGCGATGACGAAATCCGCGCCGGCCTGCGCGAATTGTGGGCGGCGATGCAGTCCAGCGTGCAGCGCGGTATTCGCCAGGGTGGCACCCTGCCCGGTGGCCTGCACGTGCAGCGCCGCGCGCCGTTGCTGCATGCCGAGCTATCCGCCAAACCCGAGGCCGCGGTGCAGGATCCCTTGACCGTGCTCGACTGGGTCAACCTGTTCGCGCTCGCGGTCAACGAGGAAAACGCCGCCGGCGGGCGCGTCGTCACCGCACCGACCAATGGCGCGGCCGGCATCATCCCGTCGGTACTGCATTACTACGAGCGCTTCATCCCCGGCGCGAACGAACAGGGCGTGTTTGACTTCCTGCTCACTGCAGCCGCGATCGGCATCCTCTACAAGGAAAACGCCAGCATCTCCGGCGCCGAGGTCGGCTGTCAGGGCGAAGTCGGCGTGGCCTGTTCGATGGCCGCCGGCGGCCTCACCGCTGCGCTCGGCGGCAGCATGTCGCAAGTCGAGAACGCCGCCGAGATCGGCATGGAGCACAACCTCGGCCTCACTTGCGATCCGATCGGCGGCCTGGTGCAGATTCCCTGCATCGAGCGCAACGCGATGGGCGCGGTCAAGGCGATCAACGCCTCGCGCATGGCGCTGCGCGGTGACGGCAAGCACAAGGTCAGCCTCGACAAGGTGATCAAGACCATGCGCGACACCGGCCGCGACATGCAGGACAAGTACAAGGAAACGAGCCGCGGTGGGTTGGCCGTGAACGTGATCGAGTGCTGATTTTCCGCAGCCCATAGATACTGTTATCCGGGCTACGGGGTTGCGGATTTTTACGACTGCGCGATGCGTAGCACGTCGTCGAGCAGGCTCGCGGCGGTGACTTCCGCGCCCGCGCCGGGTCCCTGGATCACCAACGGCTGCTGGCGATAGCGGTCTGACCAGATCGCCACGCGGTTGTCGGTGCCGACGCCGCCGGCGAGCGGGTGGCATTCCGGCAGCGATTCGAGGCCGACCTTGGCCTTGCCCACGCCTTCACGAGCATGTTCGAGCCGCGCGATGAAACGCAGCTTCTCGCCGTTCTTGTACGCGGTGGCGTAACGCTCGCGCAGCGGCGCATCGAGCGCGGGCAGCGCGGCGTCGACCTCGGCTTTCGACAACGCGGCCAGTTCCGGCGGCACCAGCGAATCGACGTCGACGTCGCTAGCCTCGAGTTCGACGCCGGCCGCACGCGCGAGGATCACGATCTTGCGACGCATGTCCTCGCCGGAGAGATCGTCGCGCGGGTCGGGCTCGGTGTAGCCGGCGTCGCGCGCCTCGCGCACGAAGCCCGAGAACGGACGCAGGCCGTCGTAATGATTGAACAGCCACGCCAGCGAGCCCGACAGCACGCCGGCAATCGCGTGGATACGGTCGCCGCCGGCCTGCAGCTCGCGGATCGAACGGATCAGCGGCAGGCCCGCGCCGACCGTGGCGCTGTCGCCGTAATGCGCATCGCCGTGTGCACACGCCACGCGGATCGACCGCCAGCGTTCCAGCGAGGTGCCCTGCCCGAGCTTGCAGGCGGTGACCACGTGGATGCCCTGCGCGAGCCAGGCGGCATGGCGCTCGGCCACGGCCTCGCTCGCAGTCGCGTCGATCACGATGCGCCTGCTTTCACCATGCAATGTGTCGCCGTGCAGTGCGAGCACGACCGCATCGAGCCGGCTCGGCTGGGCCCCGGCGTCGAGCAGATGCTCGACGCCTTCGGGCAGCAGGCCGAAGCGGCTGCCGATCGCGTGGCGCGAGTTGGCCGCATGCACCAGCGCCAAGCGCGCGCCGAACGGCGTGCCGGCCCAGCTGGCGAGACGCGCGAGCACCGCGCGACCGACCGTGCCGGTGCCGAGCAGGGCGATGCGTGCAGCGGCTTTGTGCAGTGGTGCACACGCCGGTTCGATGACGTTGGCGACCACCGCGCTCATTTCGCCATGCGTTTGCCCTGGTCGACGACGGCCTGCGCGCGCGCGAGCGCGGCGGCGATGTCGGCGACCAGGTCGTCGGCGTGCTCGATGCCCACCGACAGCCGCAGCAGGCTGTCGCCGATGCCGGCGGCGGCGCGCGCTTCGGGCGTCATCGCCGCATGGGTCATGGTCGCCGGGTGCGCGATCAGGCTTTCAACGCCGCCGAGCGATTCGGCCAGGGTGAAGCATTCGAGCCCATCGAGGAATGCACGCACCACGGCTTCGCCGCCCAGCGGTCCATCAGTACGCAATTCGACGCTGAGCATCGCGCCGTAACCGTGCTGCTGGCGCGCGGCGACAGCGTGACCCGGATGCGATGCCAGGCCCGGGTAATGCACCAGGCGCACCGCCGGATGCGCGTCGAGCAGTTCGACCAGCGCCTGGGTGTTCTCCTGGTGCACGCGCAGCCGCGCATCCAGCGTGCGCAGGCCACGCAGCGTGAGGAAGCTGTCGAACGGCGATCCGGTGATGCCGAGCGCGTTCGCCCACCATGTCAACTGCTCGTGCAGCGCCGCGTCCTGCGCGATCACCGCGCCGCCGACCACGTCGCTGTGGCCGTTGATGTATTTCGTGGTCGAGTGCACCACCACGTCGGCACCGAACGCGATCGGATTCTGCAGCGCCGGCGACAGGAAGGTGTTGTCGACCACCGCCAGAGCGCCGGCCTTGTGCGCGGCGTCGATCACGAAGCGCAAGTCGGTGATGCGCAACAACGGATTGGACGGCGTCTCGATCCATACCAATGTCGGCGGCAAAGCCAATGCGTCGGCCAGTGCACGCGGATCGGTGAGATCGGCGGTGACCAGTTCGAAGTGGCCTTTGTTTGCCAGCGCATTGAACAAGCGCCAGCTGCCGCCGTAGCCGTCGTGCGGCACCACCAAACGATCGCCCGGCTGTAGCAACGCGTTCAGCACCAGCGTGATCGCAGCCATGCCGGTCGCGGTGACCACGCCGCCAGCGCCGCCCTCGAGTTCGGCCAGCGCCTCGCCGAGCAGATCGCGGGTGGGATTGCCGCTGCGCGTGTAGTCGTATCGGCGCTTGTCGTTGAAGCCGGCGAAGCTGAAATTGCTCGACAGCACCAGCGGCGGCGTGACCGCGCCGAAGGCGGTATCGCAATCGATCCCGGCGCGGACTGCGCGTGTGGCGGGACGACAATCCAGCCTCATGCCGCACCTCCTGCACACAGCACCAACGCTTCGCCAAGCACCGCGGCGACGGCAGCGGTTTCCTTGAGGAAGGCGTCGTGGCCGTAGTGCGAACGCAACACCCGCAATCGCGTTTCGCCGCGCAACCGTTCCACCAGGCGATAGGCATCCGCCACCGGTACCAGCCGATCCTCTGCGACCGCGACCACAGTCGTCGGTACTTCGATCCACTCCGGCTCGACCGATTGCAGGTCGATCGATTCCGACAGGCGCAGGAAAGCGATCGGCGACGTACAGGCGACGTAGCGCGCGCCGCAATGGCCGAGGTAACCCTCGGCCGCCACCTGCACGCGGCCAGCGACGACCGTGGCTTCGCCGAAGCGCGCGTCGAATTCCTCCGGCGTGCGATAGCTCAGCATCGCCAGTTGCCGCGCCAGCGCCAGGCCGTGGCTTTCATCGCATTGCAGCGCACCGAGCGCGACCGCCTGCCGCTGCAACGCACGCCATGCGCTCGCATACGGATGCGCGCGATGCACGCCGCTGATCGCGACCAGCTGCTCGAGGCGCGCAGCGTGACGCGCGGCGAACTGCAGTCCGACCATCGCCCCATAGGAACTGCCGACGAACGCGTGCAGTCGCGCGATGCCGAGCGCATCCAGCAGCGCCGCGATTGCGTCGGCCTGGTCCGCCGGGTCGATCACCACGTCGAGCGTGCCATCGGCGCCGAGCCAGTCGATCGCCACGACGCGCACGCGCGCCGGGTCCAGCGCCCGTCCCGCGCCGACCTGCGTGTCCCACCAGCCGGCTTCGGGAAAAACGCTCGACGCCGCCACATGGCGCCCGGCGGAAATACCGCCCACCACGACCACGGTCGGCAACGTGGCCGCGCCGAGAATTTCGTAGCGCAGCGTCACGCGCTGCGGGCCAGCATGGCGCAGGGCCAGATCGAGCGTCAGCGTGCCGCGCAGCGCGGTCGCGTACGCGACATCGGGCACCATCGCGACTGCGGGCGGGGACGACGCACGGACGCGCGTGGTGGCGCAGTGGATCGCAGGGCTGGCAAGACTCATGGCGGCATCCTTTATGGAAGGGCCATCAAGTCGCACGGGGTTGCCGGAATGCAGCAGCTGCAATCCGTACCGGTGAGGAACGGATCGCAACCATCTTCCGGTGGACGCACAGGTCCCCGCAGGAATTGGCACCGCGACGGAGCTTTCGCTCCATCCAGTTGCCCCGGCGTCTTCGGGCCTGTCCCTCAGCCGGTCTCGATGGATGGCAGCAGCCTGCCAGCCGTTATGATGGATGTCAATCTCTTTATCTGCATGAAGCGATATAATTAATGGACATAAGCTGACGGTCCGGGGCACGTCGCATTCTTGTGCCATTTCCGCATACTTCGCGGATGCGCAATCCCCTCCTCGTCTGCGTGTTGCTCGGCATCATCGCCGGCGTAACCGCGCCGACGCAGGCCACCCAGGTCTATCGCTGGACGGATCGCAACGGCGTCGTGCATTACGGCGACCACGCTCCGGACAGCGCCGCCAAGGCGAAGGTGACCACGATCCCGGTGCACGCCGAGCCCGGCGCGATGGCGCGCCTGCGGCTGGAGAACGACAACGGCCGTTACCTGGCCTGGGCCGACAACACGCTCGCCGGCCCGATCGAGGTGATGCTGCAGCTCGCGCGCAACGACAACATCGTCGGCGACCCGCCGCTGCCGGCGCGCGCCACGGTTCCGGCGCGCGGCAGCTCGCTGGTCGCGGTGCTCACCGTCGCCGATCCCAGCCGCGGCGGCGGCTTCGAATTGCGCCTGGATCCGATCCCCGGCGATCCCAGCGCCAAGCCACTGGACGTCGAATACCTGTTGCCGCTGCGCCAGCGCAGCTTGCGCATCGACCAGGGCTACGGCGGCAGCTTCAGCCACAGCGATCCGCAGAATCGCTACGCGGTCGACTTTGGCGCCGACATCGGCACGCCGGTGATCGCGGCACGCGATGGCGTGGTGATGCAGGTCGAGAGCGACTTCGACAAGGCCGGCCTCAACCTCGAGAAATACGGCGGTCGCGCCAACTTCGTGCGCATCGTCCACGACGACGGCACCATGGGCCTGTACGCGCATCTCAAGCCCGAGGGCGTGCTGGTGCGCGTCGGCCAACGCGTGCACGCCGGCCAGCAGATCGGGCTGTCCGGCAACACCGGCTTCACTACCGGCCCGCATCTGCACTTCGCGGTGCAGGTCAACCGCGGCATGCGCCTGGTCTCGATCCCGTTCCGGATGACCGGGCCGGGTGGCCCACTGCGGATCGCCGGCGGGCCCTGATCCCGCACCGCACAGAGATCACGTAGTCTTTTTTCCAGCGTTGCTAGCTTGCTCCCACTTACGGCGAGGGCGCTCCCATGGAAACGAAATATGAGGTCGTCGGGGAATATCACGTCGGCGTTGTCGCGGATGACCATGACGATGCGCCGGACCGCACCAGGCGTTGGCAAGCGGTGGCACAGATAACGCGGATCGACACGGGGGCACAGATCGCGGACGCGACGACCAGCGATTGGTTCACAACCCGCGAGGAAGCGGTGGCGGCGGCGCTGCGCGCCGGAAGCGCCAAAGCCCGCGAATTGCCGGCCGGACTGCTCGGCGAAGAAGCTGGCGACCCGGAACCGGAGTGAACGCGTACAAGGCCTGGCGCAAATCGGGAACAGCAGTGTAGTTCCGCGCTCCGCCACTGCAGTGTCCAATTGATCGAAGCAGCCGTATGTCGCCCAAGCATTCCACCAAGAAGGTTGTCTACGCCGCGCTGGCAGGCAACCTCGCGATTGCCGTGACCAAGTTTGTAGCAGCGGCCTTCACCGGCAGTTCCGCGATGCTCAGCGAAGGCGTGCATTCATTGGTCGACACGATCAACGAACTGCTGCTGCTCTACGGAATGCGGCGGGCGACGAAACGGCCCGATGCCGACCATCCGTTCGGTTACGGACGCGAACTGTATTTCTGGAGCTTCATCGTCGCGCTGTTGGTATTCGCGTTGGGCGCGGGCGTATCGATCTACGAGGGTGTATCGCACGTGCTCTCGCCGGAGCCGATCCAGAAACCGTTCATCAACTACCTGGTGCTTGTCGCCTCCTTCGCGTTCGAAGGAACGACGTGGTGGATCGCGTTGAAGGCGTTTCGCGCCGACAAGGGCAAGCAGGGCTATTTCGAGGCGTTTCGCAACAGCAAGGACGCGAGCACCTTCACCGTGCTGTTCGAGGACAGCGCCGCATTGGTCGGACTGCTGATCGCGCTGCTGGGGATCGCCGCCGCGCAAGCGCTGGCGATGCCACAGCTGGACGGCGCCGCCTCGATCGGTATCGGCATCGTGCTGACGGTGTCGTCGGCGCTGCTGGCGCGCGAGACCAAGGGCCTGCTGATCGGCGAGGCCGCCCATCCGCAACTCACGAGGTCGATCCTGCGGATCGCGGCGGCGGATCCGGCGATCCTCGCGGCCAACGGCGTATTGACCACCCAGATGGGCCCGGACCATGTGGTCGCTGCCCTGAGCGCCGAATTCCACGACACGCTGACGACCATGCAGATCGAGGCCAGCGTCAACCGCATCGAGGCCGCGATCAAGGCGACGCATCCCACCGTATCCGTGCTATTCGTCAAGCCGCAGACGGCCGACACCTGGCGGCGGCGCATCGCCGGGCTCGAGGCGGAGGCGGAGGCGGAGGCGGAGGCGGAGGCGGAGGACTAGCGGCAGCGCCATCGCCAACATCAACCGGCCCGGTGGTCGTCCGCCAGTGCGGTGGCTTCGGCAACGCATAGGCGACGATGTAATGGCCGGGCTTGCTCTGGATGAAGGGGCCGAAGCCTCGGGTCAGCCGTACCGATGAACTCCGAAATATCCGTCTATCTGGGGAGCCCAACACTCTGTCGCGCGTGCGCACCCGATGCTTCACGCCCAATTACAGGTGGGCATATATATCCTCGTTTTGTCTACTTCGATGAAACCCCGTCTGCAAACTGTTTAAGCAGACCTGCTGAGAGGTACTCATGGCCATCTTGCAAGCTGGATCCACCGCCCCGGCCTTTACGTTGCCAGCCACGCCTGATCAAAACCTGTCACTTGCGGAGTTTCGCGGGCGCAATGTGATCCTCGTTTTTTATCCTGCGGACTGGAGCCCGGTTTGCGGTGATCAACTGGCGCTGTACAACGAGCTTCTGGATGACTTCAACCACTACAACGCCCAGCTGCTCGCTATCTCCGTCGACGGCGTCTGGTCCCACGCCGCATTGGTTCGAGAGCGGAAATATCATTTCCCACTGCTGGCCGATTTCGAGCCCAAGGGCAAGGTCGCCAGGGCCTACGGCGCCTATAACGAACCCGAAGGCGTCGCCGAGCGGGCGATCTTCGTGATCGACGGCGAGGGCATGGTCCGTTGGGGCTATCTGTCGCCGATGGGCGTGAATCCGGGCGCGGACGGAATTCTCAAGGCCCTCGAGGCGCTGTCCAGCCAGATCGGGGAGGCCGTATGAGCGACAGCACATCGAATCTTGCGGTGCCGGTATCGCCGGACGATCACATCCAGGGCGATCCTTCGGCCTTGGTGACGCTGATTGAGTACGGCGATTTCCAATGCCCTGCCTGCGGAATGGCCCATCCCATCGTCAAGCAGCTCCAGCTCAATTACGGGGGCGATTTGCGGCTCGTGTTCCGCCACTTTCCGTTGAGGCAGGCGCACCCATTCGCCACGTTGGCGGCCGAGACCGCGGAAGGCGCGTCGGCATTGGGAAAATTCTGGCCGATGCACGATTGGCTCTACGAGAACCAGGAGGCCTGGTCGGCACTGGGTGCCGAAGGACTGGTTGCGGGCCTGCGGTCGCTGGATATCGACGCATCAGCGGTCGAACGCGCGACAGCTGATCCAGAAGTGGCCGCCAGGATCAGGAACGATTTCAGGGGCGGCGTTCGCAGCGGCGTCAATGGCACGCCCAGCTTCTTCGTCAACGGCCGCCTGCATCAGGGTGACTTCGCGGACGGACTGGCGCTCGCGATTGAAGATGCGATCGCCAACAGTCGTTGACACGCGCTCGGTTGCGGATTCGCCAACCGCCAGTCTCACCTAATCTAGCGATTAACGGTTAAGGGGTCAGGTGTTGAACCTCGTCCAAAATCAGTGCAGGCCGTAGGAAAACGGCCGCTGGAATCGTGGGTAAATGAACCTGACCCCTTTACCTGCCCCTTGCAGCTGTCAGAGTGCTCGTCCCTGGTTTTGTGGTTTCGTGGCTACTGATCGCCCAGATTCCCCCTCAGGAACGCGGCAATCTTGTCGAGCATTTGCGCCCGCGCGTTGGAATCGGCCAGGCTGTGCTCAAGCCCGGCATAGACCACCAATTCGCTGGCCTTGCCTGCTGCGCGCAGGCTGGTGTCCATCTTGCGCGACTGTTCCGGGTCGACGTTGATGTCCGCGCTACCCTGGAACATCAGCACCGGCGCCTTGATCTTGCCGACGTTCTGAAGCGGCGACCCTTCGACGATATGGGGACCGGAGCCGATCTCATCGGCAACCAGGCTTGCGCTCGTGTACTGGCGCGCCTCCCGCTTTAGCAGTTCGAGATCTGTCGCCGGCGCAATGGCGACGATCGCCTTGAACAGATCAGGCTCCGTCACCCCCGACTGCAACGCTGCGTAACCGCCATAGGACCAACCGACGATGGCCAGCCTCTTGGGGTCGGCGATCCCCGCCTGCGCCAACCACCTTGCAGCGGCAGTGACATCACCGATGGAGGTTCGCCAGCTCTTGAATCCGTTGGTCTGCAACCAGGCATCGCCGAAACCTGCCGAGCCGCGGTAATTGGGTTGCAGCACGGCATAGCCCTCGTGGGCGAGGAACTGGGCAAGCCAGTCGAAGCCCCATTCGTCGCGAGCACTGGGGCCTCCGTGTGGTAGCACCACGGCAGGCAGTCCGCGCGCCGTCTCCTTGCCCGGCGGCAGGGTGAGATAAGCAGGAATCGCCGTGCCATCGGCAGCCGGGTAAGTGATCGGCTTGACGCTCGCGAGGGTGACGTGTTCAAGCGCCGGACGCGCCAGCATGATTTCGTTGAGGGTTCGCGCGGTCTTGTCGTAGACGTAGTAACGGCCCGGATCCGAATCGCTGCTGGCGTGCACCAGCAGCTTGTTGTTGTTCGCCGATGACGCAACGAAACCGATCGTCGGCAGGTTCGGCACGGCCTTGCCGAGTGCGACGGAGAGCTTGTGATATTCATCGTCGAAATAGACCACGCTGCGCTTGTCCTCAGCGTAGGTCAGGCCAATGACACGTGAGCCGCGGCCGACCCGCACAACATCGTCGACGTCCACCTTGTCGTTTTTGTAAATGAGCTCAGCGGCCATCGAGCCATCGAGCTTCACCCGATAAAGCGCCTGCCTTCCGTCGAGTTTTTTGAGCACGTATGCCGAGTTGCTGCCCTCGTCGACAGCAAGTGCCGCCATGCCGATTCCATTCTCAAGGCTCGAGAACGCCTTCCACTCCATCGAACCTGGGAGGCGGTAACTGTAATTGAGGCGTGAGGACAGTAGCCCTTGAATGCCATGCTGCTCCCGGAACCCCTTCATGCGTACGTGGCCACGGCCATCAGCGATGAAAAAATCGGCGCTCTTTGCTGCACCTTCAACCGGCGTGGAATCCATGGTGACGACATCGATCCGATCGATCCCAAGTCCGTTGGTTTTGCGCACCATCAGCGTGTTCATCTTGCCCACTTCGGGAACGTATTCACGCGCCATCAGCACCGCACCGTTGTCGTCAGGCAGCCAGTCGAGGATCTCCCCATCGAACTGGCGGATGCGCGCGTCGTACCGGCTTTTGTTTTCGCCCAGTGGCCTGGCGTTTTTACCATTCGTATCCACCGCAAGTAGCCGGCTGAATGGCACCATCGTGCCATCGACGTCGGCTTGGCCGACGAGCTTGCAAACCAGGCGCTCGTTGCTGGCGAAGTTGCACCAGCGCAGGCGATCTGGATTGCCGGACGAAGCGAGGACTTGCTGCGGCTCACCGCCGACCAGGTCGGCCACATAGACAAGACTGACTCGGCCCGGCCCAGGCGTCAGGTACACGATCTTGCTGCCGTCGGGAGACATATCGATCTGCTCGACGGTCTCGCGCACGCCGAACAGCGCGCCGGATGTTTCGAGCTTGGCCGGCGCGATTTGGGCAAGAACCGGCGTGGCCGCGCAAACGAGCGTTGCGACGAGTATCAGTTTGGTTTTCAAATTCAATCCCCTGTTCGTGGGGAGTTTAGCGAATGCATCCGGTGAGAGTCACGCCGGTTGAGCGACCTGGAGAACGCACCTGCGACATCCACTGTTTGAGCGTCCGCTGGAGCGCTGGGCATTGCGGGGCCTTTGTGAGCGTCCGCCTGGGGTAAGCAAGCCGCTCCAGACGCAAGAAAGGCCGGCATGGCCGGCCTTTCTTCTTGGTTTGCAGCGAGACGTCAGGCCTGCTTCGACGCGATCCAACGCGTGATCTTGGCTTCCAGCACGTCCAGCGGCACCGAACCGTCCTTCAGCACTTCGGCGTGGAATTCACGCACGTCGAACTTGTCGCCCAGTTCCTTCTGGGCGCGATCGCGCAGCTGCTGGATCTTCAGCTCGCCGATCTTGTACGCCAGCGCCTGGCCCGGCCACGCGACGTAGCGTTCGGCTTCTGCGGTCGACTGGGTCTCGCTCTCGGCGGAGTTGTCGAGCATGTACTTGATCACCTGCTCGCGGGTCCAGTCCTTGCTGTGCAGGCCGGTGTCGGTGACCAGGCGGATCGCGCGCCACAGTTCGTTCTGCAGGTAGCCGAAGTAGTCGTAGGGGTCGGTGTAGACGCCCAGGTCGCGGCCCAGCGATTCGGAATACAGGCCCCAGCCCTCGGCGAACGCGGTCTCGCCGCCGAAGCGACGGAACTTCGGCAGGCCGGTCAGCTCCTGCTGCAGCGCGATCTGGAAGTGGTGGCCGGGGATCGCCTCGTGCAGGTACAGGTCCTCGGCGTCCCAGGTCTTGCGGGTCGGCAGGTCGTAGGTGTTGACGTAGAAGATGCCGGGGCGGGTGCCGTCCTCGCTCGGGCCCTGGTACTCGCCACCCGCCGCCGACTTGGCGCGGAAAGCTTCGACCGGGCGGATCTCGAACGGTGCCTTCGGCGTCAGCGAGAACTGCTCCGGGATCTTCTGGTTGATCTTCGCTTCCAGCGCGCGGTAGTGCGCGAGCAGCGCGTCCTCGTTCTTGAAGCCGAAGCGCGGGTCGTTCTGCATGAACTTGAAGAAGTCCTGCAGCGAACCCTTGAAGCCCACCTCGGTCATGACCTTGCGGATCTCGCCGTGGATGCGCGCGACCTCGCTCAGGCCGAGCTCATGG
Source organism: Luteimonas sp. (assembly GCA_035543275.1). Lineage (GTDB taxonomy): Bacteria > Pseudomonadota > Gammaproteobacteria > Xanthomonadales > Xanthomonadaceae > Cognatiluteimonas. The sequence goes on from DASZZT010000104.1 coordinate 19,718, forward strand.
ATCTGCGCCGGGCTCATGTCGGTGGTGGTGCGCATGCGCACGTTGAACGCGTACCAGGCATCGCCGTTGGGCAGCTTGTCGACGCCGACGGACTCGCGCGTGGCCGGCAGGTACTCGTCGTTGATGAAGGCGCGCAGCTTCTTGTACGCCGGCATCACCTCGGTGCCGATCATGTCGCGATAAGCCGCGGTCAGGCGTTGTTTGTCGGCCGCGGAGAAGGTCGCTGGCATGCTCTTGACCGGGCCCCAGAACAGGGTGTCCTCGGGCTTGTCCTTGATCAGTGCGTCCAGCTGCGGGACCACCTTCACCATCAGCGCCCGGGGCTGCACCACGCCGGCCTTCATGCCTTCGCGCATGTTGGCGATGGAGGTGTCGAACAGCTGCGGCAGCTTGTTGCCGCGCGCCAGCCAGTTGTCGTAGTCCTTGACCGTCTTGAACGGCTGCGCGCCGCTGCCCGAGCCGAGCTGCACGGCGAAGCTGGCGAGGCTGCGCATCTGGTCGACCGGCATCATCCAGTCGGGGAACTGCTCGGACTCGAGCGAGTTCTTCGCGTCGCGCACGAAGATCTGGTAGCTGAGCAGGTCCTGGCCCTGCAGACCGCCCGGGCCGATGTCCTCGAGTGTCTTCAGCCAGCGCGCGGTGAAGTCGTGCTGCTGCTTGCGGAACGTGGCCGAGCCGAAGTCCGGCAGCTGGTCGTTGTAGCGAGTGTCGCCCTGGAACGTCGCCTGCACCGGGTTGAGCTTGAGCACCTCTTCCCAGTACTGGTCGTACAGGGCGTTGAGCTTGGCGGCCCTGGCCTGCTCGGTGGCGGCTGCCTGCGGGGGGGTGTCGGTGGCGAAGGCAGGCGCCGACGCGGCACCGGCAAGGGTCAGGGCTAGTGCGAGGGCAAGTGGACGCAAGGTCATGGTGGGTTTCCGGGGCGATGAAGTCCCGAGCATGGCCGACAGCCGGGAGCGGCGCCCCGGTCGGAAGTAATGGATGGGTGCGACGGCGATTCAGCTCCGGACGGCCCGGCAACAAAAAACCCCGCAGTGGCGGGGTTTGGGAGTGTTGTCGGGCTGGCTTAGGACTGCCTGAAACGCGCTAATGGTGGTGATCTTAGTCCCGGGCTAACTTCTCTTTCGGTGAACTTCCCATTTGCAGGGAAAACAACAGCGAAATCACGGGAAAGGAGCAATTCTCAACAAGCGTGCAGGCCGTATTTTGCACAAAATAGGCTTTGAGCTGGGTCTTCTTCTCGTCGCGGAACAGGGAAAGCTATCAGGGATTTTGCAGGTTGCATCAGCGTCCTCACCCACGAGAACACGGCAACTATCTGATCAAGCAGCCACTGACAGCACCCAGCCTTCCCGCCGCGTGCGGGTTTGACCACGATGTGAACGTTCTGACCGAGTGCGGTCAAGCAGCGCATCATCCGTTCTTCGGAAATACCGCGAAACTCTCCACGCAGCATGGCCGAGATTTTGGGCTGCTTCATGCTGAGCACTTTTTCGGCCTCGACTTGCGTCATGTGACGGCGCTTGATCAACGCGGCAATCTTGGTCGCCAACTGGGCTTTGACTAACATGCCATCGGCATCGGCATGGCCCAGGTCGGCATAGACGTTGGTGCTGCCTTCGTGAATCTTGATCATGACTTGTCTCCTCTTGCGTGCGCCTCTGCGGCCTTGAGTCGTTCGTGAATCTTGTCGATGTCGGGCTTCTGATTTAAGGGGACGGAGCAACTGTCTTGTGATCACCCCATCTGGGGCTCTTTGATCAAGGCATCCCGCATCCGTGCATTGAGGATCACCAGCAGTTTGCGCATGGCAGCCACGATGGCGACTTTGGCCGCTTTGCCACGTGCACGG
>DASZZT010000105.1:0-3555 GCA_035543275.1 Luteimonas sp.
GCCAAGCGCATGACCGACACGATGGGCGTGGTCAAGCCGGAACTCGCGGGCGACCTGGCGAAGCTGAAGGACGCGAAGATCCCGGTCGACATCCGCTTCGAGCAGGGGTTGGAGACGCTCGGGTTGTCGCAGTACAAGGCAGCGCCGGTCACCACGAATTGACGGACTGGCAGCAAAGAAAAGCCGGGCATTGTCCGGCTTTTCTGTTTTCCGGTGCCGGACAATGCGGTCAGCGGGCTTCCGCAACCTCGACCCCATCCAGTCCCTGCGACAGCGTGCGCGCGTCGCCGCCTTGCGCCAGCTTGATGCGCAGGCGCACTTCGTTGGCGGAGTCGGCGTAGCGCAGCGCGTCTTCGTAGCTGATCTCGCCGGCCTGGTAGAGCTCGAACAGGGCCTGGTCGAAGGTCTTCATGCCCAGGTTGGTCGATTCCTTCATGAGCTCCTTCAACTTGTGGATCTCACCGTCGCGGATGTAGTCCTGCACCAGTGGCGTGCCGAGCAGGATCTCCATGGCGACGCGGCGGCTCTTGCCGTCCGGGGTCGGGATCAGCTGCTGCGCGACCACGCCCTTGAGGTTGAGCGACAGGTCCATCAACAACTGGCCGCGGCGATCCTCGGGGAAGAAGTTGATGATGCGGTCCATCGCCTGGTTGGCGTTGTTGGCGTGCAGCGTGCAAAGCACCAGGTGGCCGGTCTCGGCGAAGGCGACGGCGTGGTCCATGCCCTCGCGGGTGCGCACCTCGCCGATCATGATCACGTCCGGCGCCTGGCGCAGGGTGTTCTTCAGCGCGTTCTCCCAGCTGTCGGTATCGATGCCGACCTCGCGCTGGGTGATGATGCAGCCCTCGTGCTTGTGCACGAATTCGATCGGGTCCTCGATGGTGATGATGTGGCCGGTCGAATTCTGGTTCCGATAGCCGATCATCGCCGCCAGCGAGGTGGATTTACCAGTACCGGTGGCGCCGACGAAGAGGATGATGCCGCGCTTGGTCATCGCCAGCGTCTTGATGATCGGCGGCAGGTTCAGTTCCTCGATGGTCGGAATCTTGGTTTCGATCCGACGCAGCACCATGCCGACCTGGTTGCGCTGGTAGAAGCACGACACGCGGAAGCGGCCGACGCCGGAGACGCCGATCGCGAAGTTGCACTCGTGGGTCTTCTCGAATTCCTCGCGCTGCGGCGGCGTCATCACGTTGAGCACCAGGTCGCGGCTCTGCTGCGGCGTCAGCGGGTTCTGCGTGATCGGCGAGATCTTGCCGTTGACCTTCATCGACGGCGGCATGCCGGCGGTGATGAACAGGTCCGACGCCTTCTGATGCGCCATCAGCTTGAGGAAGGAGGTGAAGTCGATGCTGCTCATGGCTTTGCTCCGGGAGACGAGAGACGAGAGACGGGAGATGAAGGGCCGAGGTCCAAACGCCGTGGCGTCTCCCCTCTCCCGTCTCCCGTCTCCCGGCTAGTCGAACAAACGCTTGTCCTTGGCATAGTCGCGCGCCTGCTGTTTGGTGACGACCGCGCGCTTGACCAGGTCTTGCAAGTGCTGGTCCAGGGTCATCATGCCGTACTGCTGGCCGGTCTGGATCGACGAATACATCTGCGCGACCTTGTCCTCGCGGATCAGGTTGCGGATCGCCGGGGTGCCGACCATGATTTCCCACGCCGCCGTGCGGCCGCCGCCGACGCGCTTGAGCAGCGCCTGCGAGATCACCGCGCGCAAGGACTCGGACAGCATGCTGCGCACCATCGGCTTCTCGCCGGCGGGGAACACGTCGATGATGCGGTCGATGGTCTTGGCCGCCGACGAGGTGTGCAAGGTCGCGAACACCAGGTGACCGGTCTCGGCAGCAGTCAGCGCCAGGCGGATGGTCTCGATGTCACGCATCTCGCCGACCATGATGTAGTCGGGATCCTCGCGCAGCGCCGAGCGCAGCGCCTCGTTGAAGCCGTGGGTGTCGCGGTGCACTTCGCGCTGGTTGATCAGGCACTTCTGAGCGGTATGCACGAACTCGATCGGGTCCTCGATGGTGAGGATGTGCCCGTACTCGTTCTTGTTGACGTGATCGACCATCGCCGCCAGCGTGGTCGACTTGCCCGAACCGGTCGGGCCGGTGACCAGGATCAGGCCCTGCGGCTGGTCGATCAGGTCCTGGAAGATCTTCGGGCAACCCAGGTCCTCCAGCGTCAGCACCTCGGACGGCACGGTGCGGAACACGGCGCCGGCGCCGCGGTTCTGGTTGAATGCGTTGACGCGAAAACGCGCCAGGCCCGGGATCTCGAACGAGAAATCGACCTCGAGGAATTCCTCGTAGTCGCGGCGCTGCTTGTCCGACATGATGTCGTAGACCAGCGCGTGCACCTGCTTGTGGTCGAGCGCCGGGATGTTGATGCGACGCACGTCACCGTCGACCCGGATCATCGGCGGCAAGCCCGCGGACAGATGCAGGTCGGAAGCCTTGTTCTTGACCGAAAATGCCAACAGCTCGGCGATGTCCATGCGTGCTCCCCTGCACTGCGACTGGAAACAGAAAATGCTGGAACGACAGCGACCTCGCCGGCAGTATAGCGCTCAAATCCGGCTGTCAACCCGGCTGTCAAGCCGCCATCCCACAGGATGCCCCGACGTGCTTGCGCGCGCCTTGCATGAGGTCCTGCAACAACTGGACAACGCGGCACAGCGCAGCGGGCGGCCATGTCCGCGACTGCTCGCGGCAAGCAAGACCCAGGCTGCCGCTGCGGTCGCCGAGCTGCTTGCGGCCGGGCAGCGCGCCTTCGGCGAGAACTATGTGCAAGAGGCCCGGGCGAAACAGGCTGAACTGGGCGCCGCCGCAGCCGCGATCGAATGGCACCTGATCGGTTATCTGCAGTCGAACAAGGCACGCGCTGCGGCCGCGCTGTTCGACTGGGTGCAGACCCTCGACCGGCCCACGCTGGTCGATGCGCTGGCGCGACACCGCGCGCCGACGCGGCCACCCCTGAATGTGCTGATCCAGGTGAACATCGACGACGAGTCCAGCAAGCATGGTTGTCATCCAGGCGCGATCGCGACGCTGGCCGCCGCCATCGCCGCGCAACCGCGGCTGGCCCTGCGCGGGCTGATGGCGATCCCGGCACCGCATCCAGATTCCGAACGTCGCCGTCCCGCCTTCCGGCGCATGCAGCAGCTGTTCGACGCGCTCGCGCTGCAACATCCGCAGATCGACACGCTGTCGATGGGCATGAGCGACGACTACGCCATCGCGATCGAGGAAGGTGCAACCATGGTGCGCGTGGGCACGGCGCTGTTCGGCGCGCGCGAACACGGTCGCCAGCTTTCCACCGCCAACGATTGAAGGAACCCCGCCATGCAGCCTCGCCATCTCGCCGTTTCCCTGCTGTTGCTCGTCTTGGCCGGCTGCAGCGATCGCGCGCCGCCGGCCGTGGGTGCTTCGACGTCGAACGCCTCTACGTCCACGGACGGCGCGCAATCGGACGCGATCGCCCGCGTCGGCGATGTCAGCGTGCGCGCCAGCGTGATCCAGACCTCGATGCTCAACGAGGCAATCGCGCGCCAGTACG
>DASZZT010000106.1:0-2716 GCA_035543275.1 Luteimonas sp.
CATTATGTCCAAAATATCTAAACGGCCTTCCGTAGCCATGCCCACTTCGAAAGAAGATAAGGCCATCACCGCCGCGGCCAAGGCCGATCCCGACGCGCAGCCGCTCACAGCTAAACAATTGAAGGCGATGGTTCCAATGTGCATAGTGTCCTTTCGGCTGGCGTGCGTAATGGGCGCCGACACGTTTGCGGCGGGCCGGCGCGGCGTTCGAACGGCGGTACGATCGCCGGTTTGAGCAGGTGGGAGTTGCCGGAGTTCTGAGCGACGGGTGGAGCTAGGCGGCGTCGATGTGCGCCAATGTCTCGCGGTAGTTCCAGGGCATCCACTGCGCGGGACTTTGGGACAGCGCCGCGGCGTGCGTCTGCAGGGCGGTCAGGTAGTCAAACGGATTGGCGCCCACGAGTCCGCAGGTATGGATCAGGCTCATGAACGTGTCGCCGACCTGGGCGCCGTTGGTGGTCTTGTAGAAGAGCGCGTTTTTGCGGTGAAGAATGGCTCTTTTCAGCGCCTGCTCGCAGACGTTGTTGTCGAGCGGCGCGCCGGCCTTGCGCAGAAACAGCGTCAACGCCTGCCAATGCTTGCGCATGTAGGTGATAGCCTGACCGAGACCGGAGTTGGGCTCGACCTTGCGCAGTGCAAACTGCTCGGCTAACCAGTTCTCCAGGAGCTTCATCAGTGGGTCGCTGTGGGTTTGGTGGAAGCGCAACCGTTCCTCGGGCGAGCTGCGGCTCTCTCGGCAGCGGGCATCGTTCTTGTACACCTTGGCCAAGGTTTCCAGCACGAATTGGCATGCTTCCGGGAAGTGGGGCGCCACATCGACATACTTTCGTCTGGCGTGCGCGGTGCAATGCGCGACGATGGTTTTGAGTGGCCAGGTGAGATTGCGCGACAGCGCGTCGCACATCTGGATCGGTGGACCCAGAGCCTCGGCTCGATGCGCGAGCACGCAGGCCAGGTTCTCTCCGGCATGCTTGCGGCCGGTGAAGAACAGCGCGACGGTGCGCCCCGCGCGCGTCGACACGATGCCTGAGGTAAAGATTCCGTTACGTTCCGAGCGCCCAGTCTCGGGCTGCTCGGCACAGGCCGCGCTCGAGGCAGCTGCTCCTTTCTGCGCGAGGATGGTCATCGTGGTGTCGTCGTTGTGGAGGACCTCGCCCTGCGCTGCCTGCCGGATCAGTTCCTCGAACGCAGGTTTGACCAATCCGGCGGTCTTCGCGGCGATCTCCCACTGGGTGGCGGCCGGCAGCGGGATGCCCAGGCTTTGCTGCAGCCCGTCCAGCCGGTGGAACGGGACGCCGCTGCCGTACTTGAGCAGCGCGATCATGCTCGCCGCGCCGGCGTCGTACTTCTGCGACCCGACCCCCTCGGGGGGCGCGGCCGTGAATACTTCCAGGCACAGGTTGCAGCGCAGCTTCTCGAGTTCATAGACGGTCGCGGCGAGCGGCGCCTGACCCACCACCCGAACCAGCACTCCCGGCGCTGCGGTCTCGTACAGCTTCCCCCTGCGGCATTCCGGGCAGAGCTCGCCGGACTTCAGACAAGGATGGTCGACCTGGATTTGGGCCGCACCCGCGTACGCCTGTGCGCCGTTGCGGCCGTGTCCCTCCCGTGAGGGCGCAGTGTCGGGATCCCCAGTTGCGGACGGCGGCGCCGATTCCCCCTCCGGTTTCAGTGCTGTTCCCACCGCCTTGAGCACTTGCGCCGTCTTCTCCGTGCTCGCGCCGAACAGGATCTGCCGCAGGCGCGCAATCGTTGTGCGCTTGTTCTCCACCAACTGCGTCAAATACACCAAGGTGTCGAAGGCCGCCTTGAGCCGCGTGTATTCCTCAGCCGAGAGCGCCGCGCGCGCATGCTCGAGAATCGTCTCCAGTTCTTGCTGGTCCACGGCCTCGATCGTTGGCTTCATCCGATCTCGCACAGTCGCTGCCGAAAGTCCTTCCTGAGGGGATAGCCCAGCACCGCTTTGACCGGGCGGTTGGGTGTCATGGTCGGCGCGTCCTTGCCGCGCCCGGTGGTATGCCCCAAGCGGATCCAGTTGGCTGCCAGATAGCAGGTGCCGCAAAAACGCTGCGGATCGACGAAGGTCTCGAGAAAGTAAATCGGATGGCCGTACACGCGCTCCCAGTCGCCGCACAGCACACTAGATATGCGGCCGAGGAGGTGCGAAGCCAGATGCGCCACCTTGACCCACGGCAGGATCAGAAAGCGCGTGTTGTAGGCGATAAAGCGAATGTTCTTGCGTCGCGCCGCGACCGACCAGCCGATGAAGCGATCGCGGCACCCCAGGTGGCGCGGCGCCGAGGACCACGCCAGGCAGGCAAGCGGCCGGCCCTGGGTAAATACCAGGTACTTTAGATGTTCCCCAACCGGCTGCGTGTAGCCGAGGTAGTGGAACTGATCGAGTAAACTATTGAACAGCGCCTCGTGCGGCGTGCGCCGCACCGGCCGCAACTCGAGCGGTTGGATCTCCGCCAAGCGGGTGTTGAGCAGCACCGCCTCGATGCCGACCACGGCGGGTTGGCGGCGCTCGGCCAGCGGATTGTTAGGAACGTGCCGCACCGGCGGCAGCGCGATCAAGCCTTCGCGGTGCAGTTTCAACATCAGCCCGCGGCATATCATATCGCGCAGCGCGCCGTTGGCTTGCACCCAGTTCCACGCGCAGCACAGCTGCTTGGACAACTCGCGCCGGCTCGCTTGCGGATGCTCGGCAATGAGC
>DASZZT010000107.1:0-2516 GCA_035543275.1 Luteimonas sp.
TGAGCGCTTGCCGCTGAAGTCGTCGCGGAGCAGGATGCCGGCATGAACGATGCCTCCATTCCGTTGCCGGGCAGCGCGCTCCCAACATGCGTGATCAACTGCGCCGCCTACGATCGCCACGGCGCGCGCCGCGACATCACCCTGAACCAGATCAGCGACGTGCTCGCGGTCGACGACGGCAGCTTCGTCTGGGTCGGCCTGTACGAGCCCGAGGACGTGCTGCTGGACAAGCTGCAGGAGGAATTCGGCCTGCACGACCTGGCGGTCGAGGATGCGCAGAATGCGCACCAGCGACCGAAGATCGAGTCCTACGGCCGTTCGCTGTTCGTGGTGATACACACCGCGCAGGTGACCGACGGCGGCCATATCCGTTTCGGCGAGACCCACGCCTTCCTCGGCGAGCGCTATCTGATCACCGTGCGTCACGGTGCATCGCTGTCGTACGCGGCGGTACGTGCGCGGGTGGAGCGCGAGCCGGAACTGCTCGCGCGCGGTCCATCGTATGGCCTGTACGCAGTGATCGATTTCATCGTCGACAACTATCTGCCGATCGCCAGCGAATTTCGTGACGAGTTGAACCGGCTCGAGCAGGACATTTTCGCCGACACCTACCGCCGCGAGACCATCATCAAGCTCTACGACCTCAAGCGCGAGCTGACGCAATTGCGGCTGGCGACGGCGCCGCTGCAGGACATCCTCGCTCAACTCACGCGCGTGCACGATGAGTTGGTCCCGAAAGAAGTGCGTCCGTATTTCCGCGACGTGCTGGATCACGCGCTGCGCGTCAACGAGTCCACTGACACCATGCGCGAGATGCTGACCGCAGCGCTGAGCGTCAACCTCTCGCTGGTCACGATCGCCCAGGGCGAAGTGGTCAAGCGCCTCGCCGGCTGGGCCGCGTTGCTGGCCGCGCCGACATTGATTGCCAGCTGGTACGGCATGAACTTCCACAACATGCCGGAACTGCGCGGGCGCTACAGCTACTACGTGCTGATCGGGATAGTGATCGTGGTCTGCACCGGACTGTATCGCTACCTGAAGAAGGTGCGCTGGTTGTAGCGCGTCACCGATCCGCGCTCATGGCTGGCCGATGTGCTGCTTCAGCCAGGCATTCACCGTGTCGTGCCAGAGCACGCTGTTCTGCGGCTTCAGCACCCAGTGGTTCTCATCGGGGAAGTACAGGAACTTCGACTCGATCCCCTTGCGCTGCAATGCGGTGAACGCGGCGATGCCCTGCTCGACGGGAATGCGGAAATCCTGCTGACTGTGCACCACCAGCATCGGCACCGTCCAGTTCTTGACGTAGTTGATCGGGTTGAACTGCTCGTAGCCCTTCGGATTGTCGTACGGCGTGCCGCCGTTCTCCCACTCGCTGAACCACAGCTCCTCGGTGGCGTAACCCATCATGCGGTTGTCGAACACGCCGTCGTGATCGACCAGGCACTTCCAGGGTTTGCTCCAGTTGCCGGCGATCCAGTACACCATGTAGCCGCCGTAGCTGGCGCCAAGCGCACAAGCCTTGTCGCCGTCGAGGAACGGATACTGCTGCTGTGCTGCGGCCCAACCCTTCTGCAGGTCTTCCAGCGGACGATCGCCCCAGTGCTGGCTGATCGCGTCGGTAAACGCCTGGCCGTAACCGGTCGAACCGTGGAAGTCGATCATCACCACCGCATAGCCCTGTCCCGTATAGGTCTGCGGATTCCAGCGATAGCTCCAGCCATCACCGAGGCTGCCCTGCGGCCCGCCGTGGATCAGGAATGCGACCGGATAGGTCTTGCCTTGCTGGTAGTTCCAGGGCTTGACCACGTAGCCGTGCACGCTGTCGCCATGCCAGCCCTTGAAGCTGAACTGCTCGTAGTCGCCGAACGCCACGCCCGGCAGCATTTCGCCCGCGCTCGGCGTGATCGCGCGCACCGGCGCGCCACCAATGCCGCCGGTGAACAGCTGATCGCCGCTCTTCATGCTGTTGCGCGCGAACGCCAGCGTCGGGCCTTGGATCTCGAACGCGGAAATCGAACCATCGCCGACGACTTCGGTGACACCACCGCTGGCGACATCGACCGCGAACAACGGATGCTCACCGAGGTTCTGCGCGGTGGTGTAGATCGTCTTGCCGTCCTCCGACAGGGTGATGCCGTCGGCGGAGCGATCCCATTGCGGATCGATCTCGCGCGTCTGTCCGCTGTCGAGATCCATCGCCATCAATGCGAAGCGGTCGGCCTCGAAACCCGGACGCCGCATCGCGCGGTAATAGAGCGTCTTGCCGTCCTTGCTGAACACCGGGCCGGCGTCCCAGGCCTTGTTCGCCGCGGTCAGGTTCTTCGCTGCGCCGCTGCCGTCGGCAGCGAGCTGGTAGAGATCGAAGTTGGTCGAACGCGGCTCCTCGGCATTCGCCAGGCGCGCGCTGACCACCACGCTGGTGCCGTCTGGCGACCAGGCGATGTCGCTCATATCGCCGAACGGTTTCGACGGCACGTCGGCGATCAGGTCGGCGCCGAGCAACGTCGCCGACTTCG
>DASZZT010000108.1:0-3766 GCA_035543275.1 Luteimonas sp.
TTCCAGCTCTGGCGCTTCCGCCACATGCGCACGGTGATGCGGATCATCGGTTTCAAGCGCGGTACCGGCGGATCCAGCGGTGTCGGCTTCCTCCGGCAGGCGCTGGAGCTGACGTTCTTTCCGGAGTTGTTCGAAGTGCGCACGGTGATCGGACCGGCGCCGGCCAGCGGATACTGAATACGACGCAGCCTCGCCACCCCGGGCCGACCTGCGCGATTGCTGCATAGCAACAATACGGCGGCGGTTTGACGGCATGCATGGCTGCAGGTAATGCTCCGGCTGAGTGTTCGCGACCTGCGGACCATCCATCGCCGAAAGACCGACAGGGGTAAAGCCGCATGAGCGGAGCCGTCAACACCACGCACGAATTCGTTCCGCCGCCGCCGGGCGAGATCCTCGGCCATCCCAAATCCTTGTGGATGCTGTTCGGCGCCGAGTTCTGGGAACGCTTCGCCTACTACGGCATGCGCGCGCTGCTGGCGGTCTATGTCGCCCAGGCGTTCTTTGGCCAACTACCCGAAGGCGAGGCCAACGCCCAAGCCTCGCTGGTCTACGGCGGCTACACCGCGTTGGTCTACGCGACCGGTATCGCTGGCGGCATGCTCGCCGACCGTTACCTGGGCTACCAACGTTCGATCATCGTCGGCGGCCTGCTGATGGCGGTCGGCCTGGTCATCCTGCTGTCGCCGAGCATGCCGATGTTCATGGTCGGCCTGGCGGTGATCGTCGCCGGCAACGGCCTGTTCAAGCCGAACATCTCGACCATGGTCGGCCAGCTGTACGCGCCGGGCGATGTCCGCCGCGATTCGGGCTTCACGATCTTCTACATGGGCATCAACGCCGGCGCGTTCATCGCGCCGATGATCACCTCGGCATGGATCGGCGCGACCTACGGCCTCAAGTACGGCTTTCTCGCCGCCAGCATCGGCATGATCTTCGGGATCATGGTGTTCCAGTTCCTCAAGGGCATGCTCGGCCACATCGGCAAACCGCCTGCCGGCCGCGAGGGCTGGGGTCCGATCTTCATCGTGATTGCCGGCGCCGCGCTGCTGGTGCCGGTGTTCTACTTCCTGCTGACCAAGAGCGACTTGCTTGGCACGGTGCTGCTGGTGCTGTTCGGCCTGCTGGCGGTGTACCTGATCTGGAGCGGTTACGTCGAGAACGGCGTGCAAGGCCAGAAGTACATCGCGATGTTCATTCTGTTCGCGGCCAACATCCTGTTCTGGGCGTTGTTCGAGCAGGCCGGCGCGTCGCTCAACTTCCTCGCCCGCGACAACGTGGCAATGCCGACGGTGTTCGGTTACGAGTTGCACTTCACCCTGTTCCAGTCGGCCAACCCGATGTTCATCATCCTGCTGGCGCCGCTGTTCGCGATGCTGTGGCCGAAGCTGGAAAAGATGCACATGAACCCGTCGATCCCGCGCAAGTTCGCGATCGCGCTGATCGGCCTGGCCGCCGGCTACGCGTTACTGGTGTTCGCGATCAAGCGTTTCGGTGGCGACGGCGAAATCGCCTGGGTCTGGCTGGCCGGCCTGTACCTGATCCACACGATGGCCGAGCTGTGCCTGTCGCCGATCGGCCTGTCGATGGTGACCAAGCTGGCCGCGCCGAAGAACGTCGGCCTGTCGATGGGCGGCTGGTTCCTCGCCACCGCGGTGGCGAACTTCGTCGCCGGGCGGATCTCGGCGATCGCCTCGGGCGGCGTCGGACACGGCGAAGCCGGTGGCATGGCTCAGTACGCGCAGACGTTCACCTGGCTGATCTGGGCCGGTCTGGCGGTCGGCCTGGCCTACTTCTTCCTCGCCCCGCTGATCAACAAGCTGATGCACGGCGTGAAGTGACGCTTCGGCCCGCTCGCGCTTCGCGCGAGCGGCTTTGCCGAATCGTCATCCCCGCGAAAGCGGGATGACGGGGAAACGGCGGCTTCGGCCGCCGTTTCCTTTTGCAGTCAGTGCGTCGCCGCCTTTCGGCCGATTCGCTTACGATGCAAGGTCCGTCGTCCAGGGAGCCATCGATGGCTACACCGACCCCGCTCACGCGCGCCGAATCCAGCGGCTTCACCGAAACCTCGCGCCACGCCGACGTGATGGTGTTCATCAAGGCATTGGCCGCGCGCAACGACCCACACCTGCGCATCAGCGATTTCGGTGCCACGCCCGAAGGCCGTGAATTGCCGCTGCTGGTGTTGTCCGCGCACGGCATCTCCACGCCCGCGCAGGCGCATGCGCTCGGCCTGCCGGTGGTGCTGGTGATCTGTGGCATCCACGCCGGCGAGGTCGAGGGCAAGGAAGGCGGGCTGATGTACGTGCGCGACCTGCTCGACGGCGCGCACGCTCTCAATACGGATGGCGACCTGTTGTCGCGGATGACGCTGCTGGTGGTGCCGCTGTTCAACCCCGACGGCAACGACCGTATCGACCCGGCCAATCGCAAACTCGACATCGCCCATTTCAGCGGCCAGCTCGGGCCGGCCAGCGGCGTCGGCACCCGCGTCAATGCCGCCGGCGTCAACCTCAACCGCGACTACCTGCGCCAGGACGCGCCGGAGATGCGGCTGTTGCAGACGCGCGTCTGCCATCCGTGGAATCCGCACCTGACCATCGACTGCCACGCCACCAACGGCTCGATCCACCGCTTCGCAATGACCTACGACATCCCGCACACGGTCGAAAGCGGACGCCGCGAGCCGATCGAGTACATGCGCGAACATTTCCTTCCGGCGGTGACCGCGGCGGTGAAGCGCAACGATGGCCTGGACGCGTTCTACTACGGCAATTTCCTGCGCGACGAGGGCGGGCAGGGCAGCGGCTGGATCACCTACACCCACCATCCGCGCTTCGGTGGCAACTACCGCGGCCTGACCAATCGCCTCGACCTGCTGCTGGAAACCTATTCGTATCTGCCGTACGAGGATCGCGTGCGCACGACGTATGCGTTCCTGCGCGAGTCGCTGGCATATGCCGCCGCGCATGGCGAGGAGATCGTCGCACTGCTCGCCGGCTGCGAGCTGCCGCCGCAGGAGATCGCGGTGCGCTACCGGCTGGAGGCGTTTCCCGATACCACCGTCGAGGTGCTGACGCGCGAGCCGTACACGCTCGACGGCGATCCGATCGCGGTGCAGGTGCCGTACATCGGCCGCTTCGTCGGCGAGCATCGCGTGCAGCGACCGCTGGCCTATGCGGTTCCCGAAAACATCGCGACACGGCTGGAAGGTCATGGCCTGACCGTGGAGCGGCCTGCTCACGCACCGATGCTCGAGGTCGAGGTCGCGACCATTGCGGGCGAGATATCCTCCGCCGGTCGCGAGATCCTCGAAGCGAACGCGTCGTCGTATTTGCAAGCCGATTACCGGCCGGCGCGTCGTGCGTTGCCGGCCGGCTGGGCGATAGTGCCTACCGCGCAGCAACGCGGCGCGATCGTGGTCTACCTGTGCGAAGCCGGCAGCGACGATGGACTGGTCGCGTGCGGATGGATCGACACGCCCGGCGTCGGCGAGGAATTTCCCGCATGGCGCGTGCACGCGGCCGAAACGCGCTAGCAGCAGCGCATTGCGGCGGGAGCCCCGGGCACCGGCGTTATAATTGCACCACCTACTGTTGTTGCAGGATTCCGCCATGAACGCCCTACCGCAAGCCAGCGCCCCCAACCTCGGCATGCAGGTCACCACCTTCGACAACCCGATGGGCATCGACGGCTTCGAGTTCGTCGAGTTCGCAGCGCCGCAGGGCCAGGGCGATCTGCTGCGCGACTACTTCACCCGCATGGG
>DASZZT010000109.1:0-24187 GCA_035543275.1 Luteimonas sp.
CACCGGTGATCGGCGGCTCACCGGTGGCGGGCACCAGCGAGGCACCTTCGACCGCATTCCCGGCCAGGTACGCATCCAGCGCGGCATCGTCTTTCAGGTACAGCTCGGTCTTGCCCTGCTTGATCTTGTACAGCGGCGGCAGCCCGATGTAGATGTGGCCGCGCTCGATCAGCTCCGGCATCTGCCGGTAGAAGAAGGTCAGCAGCAACGTGCGGATGTGCGAGCCGTCGACGTCGGCGTCGGTCATCAGGATGATGCGGTGATAGCGCAGTTTGTCCGGGTTGTACTCGTCCTTGCCGATGCCGGTGCCCAGCGCGGTGATCAGCGTGCCGACCTCGGCGCTGGCGAGCATGCGGTCGAAGCGCGCGCGCTCGACGTTGAGGATCTTGCCCTTGAGCGGCAGGATCGCCTGGGTCTTGCGGTTGCGGCCCTGCTTGGCCGAGCCACCGGCGGAGTCGCCCTCGACGATGAACAGTTCGCTGAGCGCCGGATCCTTCTCCTGGCAGTCGGCGAGCTTGCCGGGCAGGCCGGCGATATCGAGCGCGCCCTTGCGGCGGGTCAGGTCGCGGGCCTTGCGCGCAGCCTCGCGGGCACGCGCGGCGTCGACGATCTTGCCGGCGATGGCGCGCGCTTCGATGGGGTGTTCCTGCAGGAACTCCTCCAAACGTGCACCGAACGTGCTCTCAACGACCGGCCTGACGTCCGAACTGACCAGCTTCTCCTTGGTCTGGCTCGAGAAGCTCGGGTCCGGCACCTTGACCGATAGCACCGCGATCATGCCTTCGCGCATATCGTCGCCGGACAGGGTGATCTTGGCCTGCTTGGCGATCCCGTTCTGCTCGATGTAGTTCGACAACGTGCGCGTGAGCGCGGCGCGGAAGCCGATCAGGTGGGTGCCGCCATCCTTCTGCGGGATGTTGTTGGTGAAGCAGAACATCATTTCCTGGTAGGCGTCCGTCCACTGCAGGGCGACGTCGACAGTGATGCCATTCATCTCGCCAGTCACCGAGATCACGTTCGGGTGCAGCGGGTTCTTGAGCTGTGCCAGGTGCTCGACGAAGGAGCGGATGCCGCCCTCGTACTCGAACACGTCGCGCTTGCCTTCCCCGCGCTCGTCGATGAGGGCGATCTTGACGCCGGAATTCAGGAACGACAACTCGCGCAGGCGCTTGGCGAGGATGTCGTAATGGAATTCGACATCGCTGAAGATCCCGGTCGCCGGCTTGAAACGCAGCAGGGTGGCTCGCTTCTGCGACGCTTCCAGCGTCTTCAGCGGGTACAGCGGCTCGCCCAGTGCGTATTCCTGCTGGTGATGGTGGCCGTCGCGCCAGATGTCGAGCCAAAGATGCTCCGACAGCGCATTGACCACCGAGACACCGACGCCGTGCAGGCCGCCGGAGACCTTGTAGCTGTTGTCGTCGAACTTACCGCCGGCATGCAGCACGGTCATGATGACCTCGGCCGCCGAGACACCCTCTTCCTTGTGCATGTCGACCGGGATGCCACGGCCGTTGTCGTACACCGACACCGAGCCGTCCTCGAACAGGGTCACCACCACGTCGTCGGCATGGCCGGCGAGAGCCTCGTCGATCGCGTTGTCGACCACCTCGAACACCATGTGGTGCAGTCCGGTGCCGTCATGAACATCGCCGATGTACATGCCCGGCCGCTTGCGCACGGCATCGAGCCCGCGCAGGACGGTGATCTTGCTTGAGTCGTACGTGTTGTTGGACTGGCCCGAAGCGGGCGCGAGGATCGGTTCTTGCTCGTGTTGCGACATGCGGCTGCAGGCTCCCGCGACGCGCGCGCAGTTCAGGCCGCAACGCGTCGTGACACATTAGCTATAGAGATTGACAGTATATCAAGCCCCGCGCGACGACCTGCGTTTGTGGCTGCGGTTCGTTGTCTGGGGTTACGGTCGGACCACTCCGTGTTCCACGTGGCACACAGTTGCGGACGCCAGCAGCGCCGGTAATTTCGGCGCCTCGGTCGCGGTCATCAGGACTTGGGCGCCGCAAGCAAGCAGGCGCGCCAGCACCAGTGCCTGGTGGTCGCAATCGAGTTCCGAGGTCAAATCGTCCAATGCGATCACCGGCCATTCTCCGCGCGTTGCCGCGTGCTGCTCGGCCTGCGCCAACAGCAAGGACAGCGCCGTCAGCTTACCCTGCCCGCGCGACAGCGCCGACCGCCCCGGAATCGCGCTGAAATCGATGCCCCAGTCGGCGCGATGCGGGCCGACCGAGGTGAACCCTGTTGTGAGGTCGCGGTCACGCGCCAGGAGCAGCGCATCGGTCAGTGGCATCTCGTCGCGTCGCCAGCCCGGTTGGTAATTCAGCTGCACCGCGCCAAGGGACGGTGCCAGCGCGGCAGCGACCTGCTGCAGCCGTGGTTGCAACTCTTCCAGATAACGTTGACGGCTACGCGTGATGGGCTCGCCCGCATCGGCGAGTTCATGTTCCCAGGCTTCCAGCTGGCCATCGCGTGTCCGGGCCTTCAGCAGCGCGTTGCGCTGCTTGAGCGCGCGTGCGTAGCGACGCCAGACGGTCAGGAAACCGGGTTCCACGTGGAACAAACCCCAATCCACGAACCTGCGCCGGGGCTCTCCACTCCCCATCACCAAAGCGTGGCTGCCCGGCTCGAAAGTGACGACCGCAAGCGCAGCGCACAGGTCACCCAACTGGGTGACCGGGCTGCCGTCCAACCGTCCTTCCCACACTTGTCCGCCATGGCGCAGACCGGCCTTGCGCTGCCCACCGCGATCTTCCTGCCACTCGACGAAGACTTCGACCGCGGCGGCACCGTCGCGCACCAGCCCGTCCGACACCCGACCACGGAAGCTGCGGCCATAGGCCATCAGGTGCACGGCTTCGAGCACACTGGTCTTGCCGGCGCCATTGGCGCCGAGGATGAGGTTTACGCCCGGCCCCGGCAGAAGCCGGACCCGCTCGAACCGGCGCAAGTCCGCGATATCGAGCCGGGTCAGGCGCACGGGCCGGCCTCGGCAGGCAGCATCCACAAAGCAGAACGCCCGGGCATGGCCGGGCGCTCGAGTTCCACGTGGAACTCGCCGACTGTCACAACCGCAGGGGCATGACCACGTGCCGGCACTTGTCGCTGCTGGCCTCGCGCACCAGTGCCGAAGAGTTGGCATCGCGCAATTGCAGCACAACCTCGGTATCGCGCAGTGCAGAGAGCGCGTCGAGCAGGTAATTGACGTTGAAGCCGATGGCGAGATTGTCGACCTTGGTATCGGCCTCGACCTCCTCCTGTGCCTCTTCCTGTTCAGGATTGTGCGCGTTGATCTTGATTTGGCCCGGTGACACCTCAACGCGGACGCCCCGATATTTCTCATTGGACAGGATCGCCGCGCGTTGCAGCGCAGCGCGGAACAATTCGCGGTCGATCTTGACCTCGCGGTCGGCACCGATCGGGATCACTGCTTCGTAGTCCGGGAAGCGGCCGTCGATCAGTTTGGAGGTGAAGGTGACGTCGTCGCGCTTGACGCGCAGGTGGTTGCGGCCGACTTCCAGTTCCAGCTCGCGGTCGCCGCCCTCGAGCAGGCGT
This sequence comes from Luteimonas sp., assembly GCA_035543275.1. Lineage (GTDB taxonomy): Bacteria > Pseudomonadota > Gammaproteobacteria > Xanthomonadales > Xanthomonadaceae > Cognatiluteimonas. The sequence goes on from DASZZT010000109.1 coordinate 3,565, forward strand.
TGCAGCTCCTGGACACCTTTGCGCGGCACGATGATCTGACGCTTGGTTTGGGGGCCGCCATCGAGCGCAGCCTCGCATAACGCCAGCCGATGGCCATCGGTGGCGACACAGCGCAGGGTCTTGTCCTGCAGGTCGAACAGCAGTCCGTTGAGGTAATAACGCACGTCCTGCTGCGCCATCGCGAAAGCGGTGCGCTCGATCAGTTCCTTGAGCGCGGCTTCCGGCACACGCACGCGCTCGGTCGCTTCGACTTCGTCGACCGACGGGAAATCGTTGGCCGGCAGGCTCGCCAGGGTGAAGCGACTGCGGCCGGCCTGGACCGTGACCTTGTCCCCGGTTTGCGACACCGTGACCTTGCTGCCGTCGGGCAGGGCGCGAACGATCTCGAACAACTTGCGCGCCGGGATGGTGGTTTCGCCGTCCTGGGCGTCATCGACCGCGTGCCGGGCGATCATCTCGACCTCAAGGTCGGTGCCGGTCAGTGCCAGTTGCCCGCCCTTGACCTGCACCAGCAGGTTCGCGAGCACCGGCAAGGTCTGGCGACGTTCAACCACGTTGACGACTTGCGCCAACGGCTTCAGGAAGACTTCGCGTTGCAGGCTGAAACGCATGCGGACCCCTTGCCCTGGATGAGATGGATCATGGGTCCCTTAATCACAGGCCCATTGCTTTTAAGAACAAATGAAATAAATCAAAAGGTGGTGGTGATGGTACCGTCAAAAAACGTTGATAAACCACTTAACTATTTGTTATTTCTACATTTTATCTGAGTTTTTCAACGTTGGACAAGGCCCTGAGTGGCGGACAAAAGCTGTGGATAACTTTCCAGCCCGCCTGCCACCCCAAACTTGTCCACAACTTGTCCCGAAGTCATACAGTGCGTCATCCAGGTGATTCATACACTGAGTTTACGGATCAGCTTGTCCCAGTCTTCACGCAGCTTGCCGTCGGTCTCGACCAGGTTTTTGATCTGTCGGCAAGCGTGCAACACGGTGGTGTGGTCGCGCCCGGCGAAGGCGTCCCCGATCTCCGGCAGGCTGTGCTCGGTCAACTCCTTGGTCAGCGCCATCGCCATCTGGCGCGGGCGAGCGAGTGAGCGGGTCCGCCGTTTCGACAACAAGTCCTTGATCTGCAGCCCGTAGTAGTCTGCCACGGTCTTCTGGATATTGGGGATGCCGATCGCCTGCTGTTGCGCGCGCAGCAGGTCGCGCAGGGTTTCCTGGGCGAATTCCGGCGTGATCGCGCGCCCGGTGAAGTTGGCACGGGCCGCCAGTGTATTCAACGCCCCTTCCAGATCACGCACGTTGGAATGCATGTTCTTGGCGAGCAGGAAGGCGACAGCCTCGGGGATCACGAGGCCGCGTTCGCGCGCCTTCGACAGCACGATCTGGGCCCGGGTCTCGAAGTCCGGCGGATCGATCGCCACGCTCAGGCCCCAGGCCAGGCGCGACTTCAGGCGCGGCTCCAGGCCCTCGACCTCCCGCGGATAGCGATCGCAGGTCATGATGATTTGCTGCTTGCCGTCGAACAGTGTGTTGAAGGTGTGGAAGAACTCTTCCTGGGTGCGGTCCTTGCCGGCGAAGAACTGGATGTCGTCGATCAGCAGCGCCTCGACCTGCTGGAACTGGCGCTTGAACGCATCCATGCCGCCACTGGTCTTGTCATAGATCGCCTTGCGGAAGGCATCCATGAATTCGTTCGAACGCAGGTACAACACCCGCATCGACGGCCGGCTGGCGCGCATCGCATTGCCGGCGGCGAACATGAGATGGGTCTTGCCCAGGCCGGTGCCGCCATAGAGCATGAGCGGGTTGTGCGCGCGGTCGCCCGGATTTTGCGCCGCCTGCCAGGCGGCCGCGCGACCGAGCTGGTTGCTGCGGCCTTCGACGAAGTTGTCGAAGCTGTAATGGCTGTCGAGATTGCCCTGGAATGGCTGGCTGCTGGCCTGCATCGCCGTAGCACGCATGCTGGTGGAAGGCGTGCCGGTGGAAGACATGCGCGCGGCAACCGCGGGAATCGGGCTGGCGACACGTTTGAGGGCGCCGATTTCCAGGCTCACTTCGGGATTGCCGGCGAAATGCTGCAGCAGTTCGCGAATCCGGCCCAGGTAGCGATCGCGCACCTCCTCCATGACGAAGGCGTTGGGCGCATACAGCACGAAGCCGTCGTTACGCCTGCTGGCCTGCAGCGGCTTGAGCCAGGCGTGAACGTCCTCGGCCGGGAGTTCGGCTTCGAGGCGTTCAAGACAGCGGGGCCAGGCATCCATGGGTGTGCGGTACCGAAAAGGCTGGCCACGCGATGCGCGCATCGCGATGAAAGAACGGGGATGATCCAGACTACCACCGCGCCCAGGGCGACGCACCCGCGAATGGACGAAGTGTGCAAGCCGCGCACGGCGTCGCTGCCCGCAACATTGGATCATCCATGTTGGGTCAGCCAGATTGGATCAGCGATCGCGGCACGACCATTGCGGTCCGGGCCGCGAACAAGCACGTCCCGGATGGCGCCGGTTGACCTTGCTCGCATGCTCCCGCTAGACTTGAAAGTCTTTTCCGTCGCTTAACCGCACGAGCAGCCCATGGCCACCAAGCGCACTTACCAGCCCAGCAACCTCAAGCGCAAGCGCGACCACGGCTTTCGTGCCCGCATGGCGACCGCCGACGGCCGCAAGATCCTGGCGCGGCGCCGCGCCAAGGGCCGCAAGCGTCTCACCGCCTGAGTTTCAGGCAGCGCCGGGCGCTACCGCCGGCCAGCTTCGACCGGCTATCGCCATGGACGCCCGTTTCCCGCGCAATGCGCGGGTGCGCACGCGCGCCGACTATTCGCGCATCTTCGAGGGCGGCCGTCGCGTCAGCCATCCCTTGCTGAGCCTGCACTGGTGCGATGACGGCCAGCCGCCGCGGCTTGGCCTGGCGGTCTCGCGCAAGGTCGATCCGAACGCCGTCGGCCGCAACCGGATCAAGCGCGCATTGCGCGAACAGTTCCGCGCGCTGCGTCCGCTGATAGCCAGCGGCAGCTATGTCGTCGTCGCCCGCCAGGCGGCCGCCGTTGCCCCGGCGCGCGATGTGCGCGCGGCCTTCGTCGCGCTGCTGCAGCGCACTGGCGCGTTGCCGCCGCCGGATGCGGACGGCACAATGCCTGCCGCTGAGCGCGAACCAAACCGGTCCGAACCGATCCCGTCTTCCCCTTCAATGCCGCGCCCGCGCGCCGGCTGAGCCTGCCCGTCCCAATGAACCAGACCCGCACTTTCCTGATCTTCGCCTGGCTGATGGTGGCGACCTTGCTGTGGATGGCCTGGGGCAAGGAGAAAGCCACGCCATCGCCGCCCGTGACGACGAGTGCGACGTCCGCGGCGGCCAGCACTGTGCCCAGCGTCACCGGCGCGAATGTCCCGAATGTCCCCAAACTCCCGACCGCCGCGACGATGAGCGCGACGCCGGACGCGGCCACCACCGATTCGGCGCATGCGCCCACGGTGACGGTCACCACCGATGTCCTGCGGGTGACGCTGGATGGCGGCGCGATCCATAGCGCGGACCTGCTGCGCTACCCGCAGTCCACCGAGCCCGGCAGCGCGCCGATGCGCCTGTTCGCCGATGATCCCGCGCATTTCTTCCAGGCGCAGAGCGGATGGGTCAGCAGTACCGGCGCCGCGCCCAGTCATGAAGCCGGGTTCGTGCCGGAGTCGCCCCAGCAGAATTTCAGTCTGGCGGCGGGCAGCAATACGCTGACGGTTCCGTTCGTGTGGCACGGCGCCAACGGCGTCACCATCCGCCGCACCTATAGCTTCATCCGCGGCGATTACGCGGTGAACGTACGCGACGACGTCGTCAACGCCGGCAGCGCGCCATGGCAGGGCTACATTTACCGGCAGCTGCTGCGGGTGCCGCCGCAGGTCCAGAGCGGCATGACCCATCCGGAGTCCTACAGCTTCCACGGCGCGGCCTGGTTCAGCCCGCAGGACAAGTTCGACAAGCGCAAGTTCGGCAAGTACGACGATGGCGGCACGCTCGACAAGGCCGTCACCGGCGGCTGGATCGCGATGCTGCAGCATCACTTCTTTGCCGCGTGGATTCCCGGCGCGAATGATGCCAGCACGTTTTCGCTTGCCAGCCCGCAAGGCAGCGGTGGCCAGCAGGCGTTGATCCGCGAACTCGGCCCGGGCGTGACGGTCGCGGCGGGCGCGAGTGCAAGCACGCAGGCGCGGCTGTGGGTTGGGCCGAAGCTGGTCAAGCAGATCGAGTCGCAACAAGTTCCCGGGTTGGAGCGCGCGGTCGATTTCAGCAGTTATTCGGTCATGGCGTGGCTGGCCGGCCTGCTGTTCGCGGTGCTGTCGTTCCTGCACGGGCTGTTCGGCAACTGGGGCTGGTCGATCATCGGCCTGGTGGTGTTGATCAAGCTGGCGATGTATCCGCTGTCGGCCGCGCAGTACAAGTCGGGGGCGAAGATGCGCCGCTTCCAGCCGCGGATCGAGCAGCTCAAGGAGCGCTACGGCGACGACAAGCAGAAGTTCCAGATGGCGATGATGGAGTTGTACAAGAAGGAGAAGATCAATCCGGTCGGCGGTTGCCTGCCGGTGCTGGTGCAGATGCCGGTGTTCCTCGCCTTGTACTGGACGCTGCTGGAATCGGTGGAGCTGCGGCAGGCGTCGTGGATCGGCTGGATCCACAACCTCACCGCGCCGGATCCGTATTTCATCCTGCCGGTGATCAACATCGCGGTGATGTGGGCGACGCAGAAGCTGACGCCGTCGCCGGGCATGGATCCGATGCAGAAGAAGATGATGCAGATCATGCCGTTGGCGATGGGCGTGATGTTCGCGTTCTTCCCGGCTGGCCTGGTGCTGTACTGGGTCACCAACGGCAGCCTCGGCCTGCTGCAGCAATGGTGGATGACCAAGCGTCACGGCCAGCCGTTGCCGGCCAAGGCCTGACTCTCCTCGCCGCATGCCGCAACACGAAGCCCGCCACCCGGCGGGCTTCGTGTTTTTGCGATCATGCCGACATGTCGCAGTCCGAGACCGACACCATCGTCGCCATCGCTACCGCCGCCGGTGCGGCCGGCGTCGGCATCGTGCGCCTGTCGGGACCGCGTGCGCCGACGATCGCGGAACAGATTTCCGGTACGCGGCTGCAACCACGCAAGGCGCATTACGCGCGCTTCCGCGATGAAGACGGCGACAGCATCGACGATGGCATCGCGCTGTATTTCGCCGCGCCCGCCAGTTACACCGGCGAAGACGTGGTCGAGTTGCAGGCCCATGGCAGTCCGGTGCTGCTGCAACAACTGGTCATGCGTTGTTGCGCGCTCGGCGCGCGCATGGCGCGGCCCGGTGAATTCAGCGAGCGCGCCTGGCTCAACGGCAAGCTCGACCTGGCCCAGGCCGAAGCCGTCGCCGACCTGATCGCCGCCGGCGACGTGCGTGCGGCGCGCGCCGCACGCCGCTCGCTCGACGGCGAATTCTCGCAACGTGTGGAAGCGCTCGCCGCGGATCTGCTGGCGCTACGGGTGCAGGTCGAGGCCGCGATCGATTTCGCCGACGAACCGCTCGACACGCCAGGCGCCGCCGCGCTGCGTGCGCGACTCGATGTGCTCGCACAAGCGCTCGACGAGTTACTTCTCGCCGCCGAGCGCGGCCAGAAGCTGCGCGACGGCCTGCATGCCGTGATCGTCGGGCCGCCAAATGCCGGCAAGAGTTCGCTGCTCAACGCGCTGGCCGGCAGCGAACGCGCCATCGTCACCGACATCGCCGGCACCACCCGCGACCTGCTGCGCGAGACCGTGCGCATCGATGGCGTCGAGTTGACCCTGGTCGACACCGCCGGGCTGCGCGAAGGCGGCGATGCGATCGAGCGCGAAGGCATGCGTCGCGCCCGCGCCGAACTCGCGCGCGCGGACCTCGCCATCATCGTGCTCGACGCGCGCGATCCGGCGCCGGGCCGCGCCGCGGTCGCCGAGACCGTCGTCGATGTGCCGCAACGTTTGTGGTTGCACAACAAGGCCGACCTGCTGCAACACGCACCCGGAGAGGACGGCGATGCGCTGTGGGTGTCGGCGCACAGCGGGTTCGGGCTGGAGGCATTGCACGCGCGCCTGAAAACATTGGCCCTGGGCGAGGTGGGTGCCGCCGCCGAGGGCGCCTTCACTGCGCGGGCGCGGCACGTCGATGCCCTGCGTCGCGCCCGTGATGAGCTGGCCGCCGCCGCAGCGGCGCTTGCCGCCGACAGCCTCGACCTCGCCGCCGAAGCGTTGCGCTGCGGCCACGACGCCCTCGGCGAGATCACCGGGCGGGTGGTGCCGGATATGCTACTGGGTCACATTTTTTCAACGTTCTGCGTCGGCAAGTAGCCGCCGCCGGGTTCAGGAACGCGGTTGGGAGTTGACAAACGGCCCGCGCTGTCGCGTGCTACGCGTACGTGCGTTTACGCACAATCAGGGGAGCGATTCCGATGTTCGTTGCTAAGACCTTGCAGGCACGGCCAGCCCGGTTCGGGCTGGTCGCCGCTGTCGTGCTGATGTGCGCCCTGGCCGGGTGCAAGAAGGACCAGACCGCCACCACCGCCGATACCGCAGCCACGCCGGCCGCGACCCAGGCAGCGGCGCCACCGCAGCAGGCGGTGTCGGCCAAGGTCGCCGCGATGGGCGCCGATCAACTGCGCGCAGCCGCCAGCGGCGCCTTGCGCGAACAGCGCCTGTACGCGCCAGCAGGCGACAATGCGATGGAGTATTACCTCGCGCTGCGCGACAAGCAGCCCAATGATCCGGCGGTGGCAAGCGCGCTCACCGATCTGATGCCGTACACGCTGATCGCCACCGAACAAAGCCTCGCCCGCGACGACTACATCGAAGCGCAGCGCCTGTACGCATTGATGGAGAAGACCGATTCGAACGCACCGGCGCTGCCACGACTGAAGCAGGGCATCGCCAGCGGACAGGCGTCGCTGGTGCAACGCACCGCCGATGCCACCGTCAAGACCGCGGAAGACGCCAAGCGCCAGGCCGACCTGGAGAAGCAGCGTGTCCTCGACCAGCAAAAGACCCAGCAGCAGGCGGCGCTGCAGCTCGCCGCGCAGCAGACTGCGGACCAGCAGGCCGCGACGCAGCGTGCCGCCGATGAGCGCGCGGCGCAGCAACGCGCCGCGCAACCACCTGCCGCCACGCAACAGCCGGCCAGACAGCCGGCCGCAACCCAGCCGCCGCCGGCCACGGCGACCGCATCCAATGAGTTGCGCCCGATCAGCACGCCGCCGCCTAAATATCCGCCGGACGCGTATCGTTCCGGCACCTCAGGCGAGGTCCAGGTGGAATTCACCGTCGGGACCGATGGCTCGGTGACTTCGGCGCGGGTGGTGCGAGCGACGCCGCCGCGGGTGTTCGATCGCGAGGCGCTGTCGGCGGTGAAGCGCTGGCGCTTCCAGCCGGTCGGATCGCCGGTGACGAGCCGGCGCACGATCGGCTTCAATCTCGGTGGCTGATCTGCCGCGCTTGCGAATTGACATTACGTCAATTCGCGCGGCAGATCAGGCCGAGGGCAGGAGCCCGAGGCGGGGCGACTTGGCGAGCACAGGACGTGCGAGCCTGGCCCCTTGATTCAGCACCGACGAACGAAAAGCCCGGCAAATGCCGGGCTTTTTTGTCGGGCCAGCCAGCGGGTGTCAAGCCGAGATCGCCAGCCTCTCCTGGTGATAACGCCGGGTTGCCGCGAACCACAGCAACGCGGCCAGGCCCAGGCCCGCGGCCAGGTACACCGCCCATTCCTGCGGCGTGATCGCCTCGCTGCGGATCACCTTCAACAACATCTGGTTCTGCGCCAGGAACGGCACCGCGAACATCCACAGCTGGTTCTTCACCGGGCTGACCAGCAGCACCAGGGTCGGCAGGATCGGCAACAGCATCAGCAGCGACATGTAGCCCTGCGCCTCCTTCACCGACTTGGTGCCGGCGGCGATGAAGGTCAGCAGCGAGGTGCCGATGAAAACGATCGGGACCAGGATCAGCATCATCTTGCCGATCGCCATGAAGCCGATGTCCATCATCCGGCCGATGCCAGGGGCGAACTGCGCGCCCAGCTTGAGCGAGAGCAGGGTCAGCGCCAGCACCACCAGGCTCAGGATCGCGGCGGCGACCATCTTGCCGCTGACGATGGCGCCGCGCGACGCCGGCGTCGCCAGCAGCGGCTCCAGCGACTGTCGCTCGCGTTCGCCGGCGGTGGTGTCGATGATCAGATGGGCGCCGCCGACGAAGGCACTGAGCAGCAGCAGGTAGGGCAGCATCATCAGCGCCAGGCTCTTGCGCGCCTCGGGCGTGGCCAGGTCGGTGTGCGACACCGCCAGCGGCGCAGCCACCGCCGGGTTGATGCCGCGCGCCAGCAACCGCAGTGCGCCGGCCTGCGCCGTGTAACGCTGCAGGGCGTTCTCGACCCGCCTGACCGGAATACCGGCGTCCTGTCGGGTGCTGTCGTGCACGATCTCCACCAGCGCCGGCGTGCCTTCGCGCCAGTGCTTGTCGAAGGCGTCCTCGATCTTCAGATAGACGTCCTCGTCCTGATCGCGGATCGCGGCATCGGGATGCTTGGCCAGCGTCTTGCGCGCGATGCCCTGGCCGGCCAGCCATGCCACCAGGTTTGGCGCGTGCCCGGCTCCCACAATCGCGATCGCCAGATCCTTTTCGGCCTGGCTCTTGGCGCGGTTCTCGGCCAGCGTGCCCATGCCGATGATCAGCACCGGGAACAGCAGCGGCATCATCAGCGCCAGCATCAGCGTGCGGCGGTCGCGCGAGAGTTCGCGCAGTTCCTTCATCAGTACCGTCAACAGCGCCTTCATGCGTGCAAGCCTTCTTCCGAGCCGATCAACTGGACGAACGCGTCCTCGAGATTGTCCGCGCCGGTCTGCGCCCGCAATTCGTCGGCACTGCCCTGCGCGACCACGCGGCCGTGCGCGATCACCACGATGCGGTCACACAGTGCGGCGACCTCCTGCATGATGTGGCTGGAGAAGATCACGCAGCGGCCCTCGCTACGCAGGTGCTTCAGGAATTCGCGCAGGCCGCGGGTGGTCATCACGTCCAGGCCGTTGGTCGGCTCGTCGAGGATCACGTTCTTCGGATCGTGCACCAGTGCGCGCGCGATCGCGGTCTTGGTGCGCTGGCCCTGCGAGAAGCCCTCGGTCTGGCGGTCGAGGAAATCCTCCATCTGCAGCGCCGCGGCGAGCACGCGCGTGCGCTCGGCGATGGCCGCCGGCGCCATGCCGTGCAGTTCGCCGAAGTAGGCGATGTTCTCGCGTGCGGTCAGGCGCTTGTAGACGCCGCGCGCATCGGGCAGCACGCCGAGCGCCCGCCGCGCGGATTGCGGATCGACGGCGACGTCGTGGTCGTCGACCAGCACGCGTCCACTCTGAGGACGCATCAGCGTGTAGAGCATGCGCAGGGTGGTGGTCTTGCCGGCGCCGTTGGGGCCGAGCAAACCGGTAATCTCGCCGTCGCGTGCGATGAAGCCGACGTCGTCGACCGCGACCACGGGGACCTTGCCCTTGCCGGGGAAGGTCTTGCGCAAATGTTCGGCAACGATCATGTCGCGAATCCTTCTGGAGATGCGGCAGATGAAAGCGCGTGCGTCGCGCTCACGGTTCCCAGCCATTGAACGAGGTGAACGGCGGCGTGTACGGCAGCGTGTCCACGCACTTGGCGTCGAGCGATTTGGCGTTGGCGGCATCGATGAATTGCGCGAACAGCTTCGGCATGCAGCCGGCGCCGATCACGTTGTGGCCCTGGCCGCGCAGGACCAGATGGCGGCCGTTGGCGAGCATCTTCACCACCGCATCGCCGTAGCGTGGCGGCGTCACCGGATCGAACTCGCCCGATAGCAGCAGCGCCGGCACTTTCGAAGCCAGCGGCGCATGGAAATTCGCCGGCACAGCGCCCTTCGGCCACACCTGACATTGCGCGCCCAGGAATTCGGCCATGTCGTTGCCGAGCAGGGTGCCATCGGCCGACGGATCGGTCTTGAAGCCGGCGGCGTCCTCGCTGCAGATCACCGACAGCTGCATGCCTTGCGTGATCTGCTCGGCAAGCTGGCTGCTGAGCATCTCCGACAGCGCCTTCAGCCCGTCGTAGCGGCCACCGGCGGCTTCGTTCAACTGCAACGGCAGCAATGACGAAGCGATCGGCGCATAAGCGTACATCCGCATCAGCCCGGCGATGTCGCCCGACAGCAGGCGTTCCTCCTTCAGCGCGCCGCTGTTGGCGTCGCGATAACGCACCAGTGGCGGGTCGGATTTCAGTTTCGCCATCAATGTATCCAGCCGCGAACGCGGATTACCCAGCGCCTTGGCGCAGGCCGGGGTCTTGCCGCACTGGCCGAATTGCAGGTCGAGCGCGGATTCGAGGTTGCCGGCGAACTCGTTGCCGAGGATCAGCGTGTTCGGCGCGACCGAATCGAGCACCAGCGTGCGCGTGCTGTGCGGATAGCGCAGCGCGTATTGCTGCGCGACACGGGTGCCGTAGGAGATGCCGACCAGATTGATCTGCACCGCGCCGATCGCCTTGCGCACGTCATCGAGGTCGCGGATCGCGTCGGTGGTGGTGTAGAAGCGCAGGTCGGCCGTCTTCGACAACTCGTCGCGGCAACGCTCGGCGAAGCGGCGCGCCTCGTCGATGCTGGCGGTGTCCCCGCTATCGGCGGTCGCGCTCTTGCCTTGCGCGTCCTTGCATGGCAGCGGATTGGATTCGCCGGTGCCGCGCTGGTCGACCAGGATCACGTTGCGCTTCTTCAGCACTTCGCGGAACGCAGCTGCCACCTGCGGATAACTTTCCGTGGCCGCCTGGCCGGGACCGCCGGCGAGCATGAACACCGGGTCGAGCATGACCTCGGCCTCTTCGTCAGCCGGCACCCAGGCAATGTTGAGTGCGATCCTACGGCCGTTCGGCAGCGCCGGATTCTCCGCCACCGACAGCTTGCCGCACTGCGCCTCGACGCTGGCCGCGCCGAACTGCGGCGCCAGCGTGCATGGGGTGAAGACGATGTTGCCGAGCTTGCGGGTCGCCACCGGCGTGGCCTTCGCGGCGCCGGCGGCAGTCGCGGTCACCGACGTGGCGGCGGCAGCGGACGGCGTGTGATCGCGGACGTAGCGATAGCCGAATATGCCCGCGACAACCACCAGCGTGAGCAGGATCCTGATTTTTCGGGACATCTTGATGGCTTCCTCAAGCAACTGACCAGCGGGCAACAGACACTCAGGATGACAGGACACCGCCGTGCGGCGGATGTGACAGAAGTTGCGGCCGCCGCATTATTTGCTGCTGACGTATTTCTCGCGGCGAATCTGCGGCACTGCCAGGCCTTCACCCTTGAGCGCCTCGAAACAGGCATCGACCATGTTCGGGTTGCCGCACAGGTAGGCGATGTCGGTGGCGGCGTTGGGCGCAAACTCGGTGAGGAACTGCTGCACGTAACCGTGGCGCACATCCGGATGCGGATCGACTGGCAGCTCGCGCGAGAAACATGGCACGAAGCGGAAGTGGCGCGGATGCTTGTCGGCGAAGGCGCGGAACTCGTCGCCGTAGAGCAATTCCATCGGCGTGCGCGCGCCGAACAGCAACACCACCTCGATGCCACGCGCGGCGATCAATGCCTCGATCTGCGGCAGCATCGCGCGATAGGGCGTGACGCCGGTGCCGGTGCCGATCAGGAGATAACGCGGGTTGCTGTCGGCCGGCGTCAGGCAGAAACGGCCGTAGGGCCCGCTGGCGTCGATATGACCGCCTTCGTCGAGTCCCTCGAACAGCGCGGTCGCGGCGCCGCCGACGATATAGCTGACCGCGATCTCGACCGCCTCGCCCGGACCGAGCGCATGGTCATGGATCGTCGCCAGCGAATAACTGCGCCTGGTCGCGGTGCCGTCGGCGTAGTGGAAGTGCACCTGCACGAACTGGCCGGGGATGAAGTCGAGCGGCTGGCCGTCGTCGCGGACGAAGGCGAGGTGGGCGATGGTCGGCGCCAGCATGCGGCGCGAGACGAGTTTCAGCGGGAAGTGTTTGTTCAAAGCAGGTGCGGCCCGACCCGGACGATGTGTTGCCGGAGCGTGCTCCGGAGGGCGCCTATACTACCGGCTTCGTCGCGCCCCACGCGGCCACAGGTGTGGCATGAGCCGAGATTCGAACCCGCGTGCGGACGCGCCCGCACTGCCGATCCCGGCTTTGTCGGTGCATGACCTGCGCAAGACCTACGACACCGGCGTGCAGGCGCTCAAGGGCGTCTCGCTCGACGTGCAGCCCGGCGACTTCTACGCACTGCTCGGCCCCAACGGCGCCGGCAAGTCGACCTTGATCGGCATCGTCAGCTCGCTGGTCAACAAGAGTTCCGGCGAGGTACGCGTGTTCGGCGTCGACCTGTCGGCGCATCGCAGCGCGGCGATGCGCCTGATCGGGCTGGTGCCGCAGGAGATGAACTTCAACTTCTTCGAAAAGCCCTTCGACATCCTGGTGAACTATGCCGGCTTCTACGGCATGCCGCGCGCCGAAGCGATGTTGCGTGCCGAGGAGGAACTCAAGCGCGCGCAGCTGTGGGACAAGGCGCAGACCATGTCGCGCACGCTGTCCGGTGGCATGAAGCGGCGACTGATGATCGCGCGGGCGATGATGACGCGGCCGCGGCTGCTGATCCTCGACGAACCCACCGCCGGCGTCGACATCGAGATCCGCCGCGGCATGTGGAAGACGCTGAGCGAGATCAACGCCGCTGGCACCACCATCATCCTCACCACCCATTACCTGGAGGAAGCGGAAAGCCTGTGCCGCAACCTGGCGATCATCGACCGCGGCAGCATCGTCGAGCAGGGGCCGATGCGCGCGCTGCTGGCCAAGCTCGACGTCGAGGGGTTCCTGCTCGATGTCGATGGCGCGTTGCCGGCGACCCTGCCCGAGATCGAAGGCACCGCGCTTATCGCCAGCGACGACCACACCCTGGATCTGGAGATGCCGCGCGCGATGGACCTCAACCGCGTGTTCGCGACCCTGGACGCTGCCGGCATCCGCGTGCGCTCGATGCGCACCAAGTCGAACCGGCTGGAAGAACTCTTTGTGCGCCTGACCGGCGACGAAGCCGCCGCCCGGCGGGAGCAGGCGGCATGAGTGTTTTTGCTCGTCATTCCCGCGAAAGCGGGAATCCAGCGACTTTCGATTTGGTTGTGGATCAACCACAAAGACACTGGATCCCTGCTTTCGCAGGGATGACGACAAGAGTAGTCGAATGAACGAACTCACCGTCGCCCAGCGCAACTGGATTGCGCTGGTCACGATCATGCGCCGCGAGGTCGCCCGCATCCTGCGCATCTGGGGCCAGACCCTGGTGCCGCCGGCGATCACCATGACCCTGTACTTCCTGATCTTCGGCGGCCTGATCGGCTCGCGCATCGGCACCATGGATGGCATCAGCTACATGAGCTTTATCGTGCCGGGCCTGGTGATGATGAGCGTGATCCAGAACAGTTACGGCAATATCTCCTCGAGTTTCTTCGGTGCGAAATTTGGTCGCCACGTCGAGGAGTTGCTGGTCAGCCCGATGCCGAACTGGGTGATTCTCGGAGGCTACGTCGCCGGCGCGGTGCTGCGCGGATTGATGGTCGGCGCGATCGTGCTGCTGATCGCGATGCTGTTCACCAAGGTGCGGCTGCCGCATCCGCTGGTGACGCTGAGCACGGTGCTGCTCGGCGCGACGATCTTCTCGCTGGCCGGCTTCATCAACGCGGTCTATGCCAAGAAGTTCGACGACGTCGCGATCGTCCCGGTGTTCATCCTCACCCCGCTGACTTACCTCGGCGGCGTGTTCTATTCGGTCAAGCTGCTGCCCGGCTGGGCGCAGGCAATGACCCACGCCAACCCGATCTTCTACATGGTCAACGCTTTCCGCTACGGCCTGCTCGGCGTCAGCGACGTGCCGTTGTGGGTGGCGTATGCCTTGATGCTCGGCTTCGTCGCCGGGCTCGGCGCGTTGGCATTGTGGCTGTTGAAGCGCGGGGTCGGCTTGCGCAGCTGAGGCGCAAGAGCGCGTTGCAGATCGAAGCAGAAAGTAGGATGGGTTGAGCGAAGCGATACCCATCGCGCACGCGACAGAGCCCCGGGTATCGCCTGCGGCTCAACCCAGGCTACGAAAGCAACGGCAACCGGAAGAATTCGCTCGCGGTGCTGGTCGTATGCGCCGCGGTGACGGCGACATCCTCGCCGCGATCGCGCGCCAGTTCCTCGACGATATGGACCAGGTACATCGGCTCGTTGCGCCGGTGCGATGGCTGCGGTTTCACGGTGCGCGGCAACAGGTAGGGTGCATCGGTTTCGAGCATCAACCGGTTCGCGGGAATGTGCTTCACCAGTTCGCGCAGGTGCTGGCCGCGGCGCTCGTCGCAGAGCCAGCCGGTGATGCCGATGTGCCAGTCCTGGTCGAGGTAGTCGAACAGCTCGGCGCGGCTGCCGGTGAAGCAGTGCACCACCGCCGGTCCAAGTCTGCCGTCGAAGTTCTTCATCAGCGCCATGAAATCGGCATGCGCGTCGCGCTGGTGCAGGAACAAGGGCTTACCGGTATCGACGCCGATCTGCAGCTGGCGCTCGAATGCACGCCGCTGCACCGGCCGTGGCGACAAATCGCGGAAGTAGTCCAGGCCGCATTCGCCGACCGCGATGACTTCAGCATGCGCATGCAGTGCGCGCATCTCGGTGTCGCATTCATTCGTGTATTCGGACGCGTGGTGTGGATGCACGCCGGCGGTGGCAAACAGGAATCCGGGATGTTCCTGCGCCAGGGCCAGCGCCTTGGGCGAATGCTCACGCGAGGCACCGGTGACCACCAGCTGCGCCACGCCGGCATCGCGCGCGCGCTGCAGCACCGCGTCGCGATCGTGGTCGAATGCGTCGTGGCTGAGGTTGGCGCCGATGTCGATCAGTTGCATCGTGGAAGTCTAGCAATCGCCCCGCCGCGTATCCTGCGCGCGTGATGCAACCCGATTTCCCCATCGACACCCTGCTGCCGCAGATCCGCGCCAGCCTCGTCGCACATCCACGGCTGGTGCTGGAAGCGCCACCGGGCGCGGGCAAGACCACGCAGGTGCCACCGGCGTTGCTCAATGAAGGATGGCTTGCCGGCAGCAAGATCGTGATGCTGGAACCGCGCCGCGTCGCCGCGCGCGCAGCCGCGTCTTTCATGGCGCAGCAACGCGGCGAAAACGTCGGCCAGACCATCGGTTACCGCATCCGCTTCGACAACAAGGTGTCGGCGCAGACCCGCATTGAGGTCGTCACCGAAGGCATCCTGACGCGGATGCTGCAGGACGATCCGGGACTCGATGGTATCGGCGCACTGCTGTTCGACGAATTCCACGAGCGCCATCTTGCCGGCGACCTCGGTCTGGCGCTGGCGCTGGACGTGCAGGCCTCGCTGCGCCCCGACCTGCGCATCGTGCTGATGTCGGCCACGCTCGATGGCGAGCGGCTCGCGGACTTGCTCGACGCGCCGCGGTTGAGCAGTGCTGGTCGCAGCTGGCCGGTGTCGGTCGCGCATTTCCCGGCGCGGCGCGAGGAGGCGCTGGAAGTGCAGACGCGGCGCGCGGTCGAGCATGCGCTCGCCGAGCATCCCGGCGACGTGCTGGTGTTCCTGCCGGGGCAGCGCGAGATCGCACGGGTCGAGCAGGCGCTGTCCGCGAGTACGACTGCGCGCGGTGTCGATGTGTTGATGCTGCACGGCGACCTGCCGGTCGAGCAGCAGTCGCGCGTGCTGCAACCCGATCCGCAGGGGCATCGCCGCGTGGTGCTGGCGACCAATGTCGCCGAATCCAGCGTGACCCTGCCCGGCGTGCGCGTGGTGATCGATTCGGGCCTGGCGCGCGAGCCGCGCTACGACCCGAATTCCGGATTCTCGCGGCTGGACGTGGTCGCAATCGCGCAGGCCTCGGCCGACCAGCGCGTTGGCCGCGCCGGTCGCGTCGCCGAGGGCTGGGCGTATCGGTTGTGGCCGCAATCGCAACGGCTGGAACCGCAGCGTCGGCCCGAGATCGCCCAAGTCGAACTGGCCGGGCTGGTGCTGGAACTCGCGGCATGGGGCAGCACCGACCTGCGCTTCGTCGACGTGCCGCCGCCGGGCGCGCTCGCCGCTGCGCGCGAACTGCTGCAACGCCTGGGCGCGCTCGATGCCGACGCGATTACGCCGCTCGGACGACGCATGCTCGCGCTCGGCACGCATCCGCGACTGGCGGCGATGCTGCTGGCGCCGCGCGACGATCGCGAGCACGCGCTGGCCTGCGACCTCGCCGCGTTACTCGAGGCGCGCGATCCGTTACGGCCGTCGCCAGGCAAGCCGCGTTCGGATGCGATAGCCGCGCGCTGGCAGGCGCTCGCCGCCTTTCGCCAAGGGCGCGTCGCGATCGATGCCTCACGTTCGGCGCTGGCCGCGATCGACCAGGCCACGAAGCAATGGCGACGACGCCTGCGGGTCGCGACGTCGGCTCCGGACAGCGTGCCCGCGCATGCGCTCGGCGACCTGTTGCTGCATGCCTTCCCCGACCGCATCGCGCGTCAGCTTGCGGGCGACCCGGCGCGCTACCAGCTCGCCAATGGCCGCAGCGCAAAGTTGTTCGACGACAGCGCGCTGTACGGAGAACCGTGGCTTGTGATCAGCGAACTGCGCGCCCTTCGACAGGCCCAGGGTGACCGCAACGATTCGAGCGTGCTACGCGCCGCGCCGCTGGACGAGGCACGTCTGCAACGCGACTTCCCGCAACGATTTGTCAGCGAGGATCGGGTGCTGTGGGACGCGGATGCGCGCGCCCTGGCAGCAGTGCGCGAACGCCGCTTCGATTGCATCGTGCTCGACACCCGCGCGTTGGCGAAACCCGATCCGGCGCGCTGTGCCGATGCGCTGCTGGACGCGGTGCGCGAACTCGGCCTGGCTGCGTTGCCGTGGAGCAACGCGCTCGAACAATGGCGCGCACGCGCGCGTTGTCTGCGCGTGTGGCTGCCGCAGCTCGAGCTGCCCGACCTGTCCGATGGCGCGTTGCTCGCCACGCTCGAGGACTGGCTGCGGCCGCTGCTGGCCGGCAAGAGTCGCCTCGATACGCTGGACGAACAGGCTTTCGGCGCGGTGCTGCAGTCGCGCGTGGACTGGTCGTTGCGGCAGAAGATCGACGCGCTCGCGCCGGTCCGCATCGTCGTGCCGTCGGGCATGGAGCGCCGCATCGACTACGCGTTCGACGACGAGACCACGCAGCCGGTCGCGCCGGTGCTGGCGGTCAAGCTGCAGGAATTGTTCGGGCTGGCCGACACACCGCGCATCGCCGAGGGCCGCGTGCCGCTGACGCTGCACCTGCTGTCGCCGGCCGGGCGGCCGTTGCAGGTGACGCAGGATCTGAAAGGCTTCTGGGCGCGCACCTATCCCGAGGTAAAGAAAGAAATGAAAGGGCGCTACCCCAGGCATCCGTGGCCGGACGATCCATGGGCGGCGATGGCGACCCATCGCGCCAAACCGCGTGGGTGAGCGACTGCGCTGCGGTCTGCCGGACGTTCCGGAGCGAGAGGTGCTACGCCAAGGATGGCGACCAGACAACGGCCGATGAATCGATTCGTGTGCGCTCACGCGGCTTGAACGCCGCGCTGTCGACACTGCAGGCCTGTCCGCGAGTCGAAGGAAAATCATGATGAACAACACGCTATCGAACTTGCCCGAACGCGCATTGCAACTGGCAAGCCAGGTCGGTACGGGGATCAAGGATGCGGTTCCCGACAAGGCGATCAAGTGGATCGAGACCGGCGCGGCGCTCGGCGTCCTGCGCACCGGCACGCGGGTCGCGACCAAGTTCGTGCGTCGCAATCCGGCGGTTGCCGTCGCCGCGGCAGCCGGCGCCGGTTTGCTGTGGTACGTCGCGCGGCGCAAGGCGAAACAGGCGCAAGACGATGCGATCGATGGCACCGCGACCCGGATCGAGGCCAAGCGTGCCGGCAGCAGTCGCTCCGGCAACGGCAGCCGCACTCGCAGCACCGGTGGCGGTGCGCGGCGCAGCAAGGCCGAATCGACCAACGCGGATCATTGATCGCATGACGCGCTGAGGCGGGCATGACGCGCTGCCCCGGCGCAACCGTCAGCATCAAGACCGGGCAACCGCAATCAGGCGGGACTGGTGGCCGCCGTGGTGGCCACCGGCTCGGCTTTGGCGGCCGGCAGCTCGATGATGAAACGGGCGCCGCCGCCGTCGCGATCCTCATACCAGAGCTCGCCGCCGCACTGGGAGATGATCTGTTTTGCCAGCGAAAGCCCGAGGCCGCTCGACAGGCCATCGGCGGGAGCGTGATCGCTCAGCCGCACGAACGGCTTGAACAACTCGCGTCGCCGTGACACCGGAATCCCCGGCCCGCGGTCCTCGACCAGCAATTGCCAATAGCCCGGCGCGCCATTGCGGATCGACAGTTCTATTTCGCTGTGCGGCGCGTATTTCATCGCGTTGCTGACCAGATTCTCCGCAACCTGGCGCAGGACCAGGCCATCGATCGCAACGACCCCGTCGCCAAGCGGATCGCGCACCCGCAATTGCTGGCCGCGGCTTTCCAGTTGCAACCCGTAGCGACCCACGAGCCAGTCCAGCACCTCACGCAGCGGCGCCCGCGCCGTGCCGTCGCCGCAGCGAAGCTGCTCGGTCGCTCGCTCGCTCTGGACTTCCAGATAGCGCTGGATGTAGCCGAGCGCGTCCTGCGCGCTCTCATGGATCATCTCCAGGTAGCGCGGGATGCGCTCGGGCTTGCAGCCGTCGTTGCGCAGCACATCGCTGGCGAACAGCACGCTGGAGAGCGGATTCTTGAGATCGTGCGCGACCAGGTTCACCAGCTCCTGGCGCTCGCGAGCGATGCGCTCCAGGCGGTCGCGGGTGAGCTTGAGGCCGACATGCGCGTTGACCCGCGCCAGCAGTTCCTCTGCCATGAAGGGTTTGGTGACGTAGTCGACCGCGCCGGCATCGAAGGCGCGCAGCAGCAACTCGCGATCCTGCACCGCAGTCAGGAATACCACCGGCAGGCGCAGCAACGGCGGACGCTGCTTGATCTGCGCCAGCAGCTCGAAACCGTCCATGCCCGGCATCATCATGTCGAGCAGCAGCAGGTCCGGAACATGTTCGCTGGCCAGCAACAGGGCGTCGTCGCCATTGCCGGCGGTGATGACCTCGTAGCCCGAGCGCGACAGCAGGGCGCTGACCGCGCGCAGGTTCGCCGGCTGGTCGTCGACGACGAGGATCCTGCCGGGTGCCATTGCCTGGATGGTCATGGGAGGCCCTGTGGTGGAAGCGTTCCGTCGCCGCCCGCCGTCAACGGTGGGTGAAAACGGTAACAGGATTCCTTGACTGCGCGGCGAAACCTGAACCACGCAGCTGAACGGTTCAGCCGCCGAGTCCCGGCCAATCCTGGGCCTGCCAGCGACCGGGCGCGAGCGCCTCCAGGCGCCACGGGCCGATCGCCACGCGCACCAGCCGCAACGTCGGCAGCCCGACCGCCGCGCTCATCCGCCGCAGCTGGCGATTGCGGCCTTCGCGGATCGTCAGCTGCAACCACGCGTCGGGCACCGTCTTGCGAAAGCGCACCGGCGGATCGCGCGGCCACAGCTCCGGAGGTTCGATGCGCTGCGCCTGCGCCGGCAGCGTCGGGCCGTCGTTGAGTGCCACGCCGTTGCGCAGAGTGGCGAGTTGTTGCTCGGACGGCTCGCCTTCCACCTGCAGCCAGTAGGTCTTGGACTGCTTGTGGCGCGGATCGGTCAGGTGATGTGCAAGTGCACCGTCATCGGTGAGCAGCAGCAGGCCTTCGGAATCGGAATCGAGCCGGCCGGCCGGGTAGACGCCGGCGGGCAGGCCGAATTCGGCGAGCGTTCGCCGTGGTGGAGCGCTGCGGTCGCTGAACTGGCAGAGCACGCCGTAGGGTTTGTTGAAGGCGATGAGCACTTGGGAACCTATCGAACAAGTTCATTCCGTTCGTGGTGAGCTTGTCGACCATGAGCGGGATCAACTGCCCGCGCCGGCTTAAGTCGTCGGACTCCTTCGCTCGTCATTCCTGCGAAAGCAGGACAAGTGCGAAGCGCGCAGATCGTCCGAAGGACGACCCGAAGGACGAGCGCAGCGAGTTATCCAGCGACTAAGTAGCGCCAAAAAGCAAGAAGCAAGCTCAACCTGGCTTGCGGAAGCGCAGGGTCATGCGGTCGCTTTCGCCGACTGCCTTGTACATCGCTTCGTCCGCTGCCTCGTGCTGGTTGGTGGGCGGCAACGTCCATACCCCGTTCGGGTGGTCGGTGGTGTCGCGGGGATTGGCGTTGATGTCGCTTTTGCCATCGAGCGAGAAGCCGGCGGCGGTGGCGTAGCCGATCACCAGCGCCTCGGTGAGGTAGCCGGATTTCTTCATCGTGGCCAGATCGGTGCCGGGTCTGGCGCGATGGTCGACCACGCCCAGGGTGCCGCCGGGCTTGAGCACGTCGAAGAACGCCTTGAAGTAGGCGTCGGCGTTGCCCGCGGCGACCCAGTTATGGGCGTTGCGGAACGTCAGCACGGTGTCGGCGGAACCGGCGGGACCGAAACTCGGCGCCTTCGGGTCGAAGCTGCGCACGGTCGGGGCGCCGTAC
>DASZZT010000110.1:0-10310 GCA_035543275.1 Luteimonas sp.
CCTGCTGTGGTACGCGCCCGATCAGGATCCAAGTCGCGGTGACAGCGTATTCGTGCCCTTTTTCGGCCAGCCGGCGCACAGCCTGACTTCGACCCACCAGCTGGCGCGCCTGTCGGGCGCAGCGGTGGTGCTGTTCCAGCATGCGCGCCGCGACGATGGCGGCTACACGCTGCGGCTATGGCCGGCGCTTGATGCGTTTCCCTCGTCGGATGCCACCTTCGATACCGCGCGGGTGATGGCCGGGATCGAGGCGATGGCACGCGCGGTGCCGGCGCAATATCTGTGGATCCACCGCCGCTTCAAACGCCGGCCGGACGGCGGCTCGCCCTCGCCCTATTCGGGTTCGTCCGACGCCAGCAGGCTGCCGGTATAGAGCGCCGCCAGCAACAGCGTCAGCCCGCCCCAGAACGTGGAATAGAACGCAAGGTGGGTATTGAACGGGAACACGGTCACCAGCAGCGCCAGCATCGCCGGGCGTGCGCGATCGCGGGCGGGGCGCTCGGAAAAGCGCCAGGCACGCCAAGCCATCGCTGCGCCGGCCAGCCACAGCAACAGGCCGACGACGCCGGTTTCGCTGAGGATCTCCAGCACGATCTGATGCGCATGCAGCGCCGGCCCCGCACCCCACGCGGCACGCACGGCAGGCTGGGGATCGCACGCCGGGAATGCTTCGCGGAAGCCGCGCGCACCAATACCGTTGAACGGGTGCTCACGCGCCATGCATAGCGCCGCGCCCCAGATCCGGGTGCGCCCGGACAACGCGGTGTCGACGCCGTTTTCGTCGGCGGTCAAGGCAAACGTCGTGCGCTCGATGCGCTCGCGCATCTGCGGCGACAGCGTGGTCAGCACTGCGAGCATCAATGCACCGGATGCGAACACGCCCAGCAACCGCTTCCAGCCGAGCAGGCGCCAGCCGGAGAACAGCAGGACGAGTGCGTAGGTGATCCATGAGGCGCGTGCGCCGGCCAACAGGATGACGACTCCGAGCGCAGCCGCGGCGGTGATCCAGCCAACCACGCCCAGCCGCTTCGACGCCACGTGCAAGGCGAACGGTGACAGGCTCGCCAGCACGATGCCGAGCTTGAGATTGCACGGACCGAGCACGCCGCTGAGCCGGTCGACGGCGGCAACGTCGGCGAGCGGGCACATGCCGTGGCCGCTGATCGCCTGCTTGATGCTGTCGATACCCCAGAACAGTGGGCTGGTGCCGGTCAATACTTGCAGCAGCGCATCCACGGTCCACAGCGCGACGATGACGCCCAGGCCACCGAAGGTGATGCGACGACTGCGCGCATTGGCGACCGCGGCCGCGGCCAGCCACAGGAACGGCAGGTAGCGCAGGTCCACCAGCGATTCGTGGAAAGCGTGCGCGCGGTCGATCGCATCGAACGCCGACACCAGTTCCGGCAACCAGTAGGCAAAGAACAGCACGCTGGTGAGCGCCCAGGCCGGACCGCTGAGCAACGCGGTGCCGCCGCGAAAACGCGTCAGCAGCAGCTTGGCGATGGCCGCCAGCGCGCCCAGCACCATCACGCCTTCGGCGTAGCCGGGCGCGGGCCACAAGGCCACGAACGCCAGCACCCACGCCGGCGCCCAGCGCCAGCCGGTGCTAGGCGCGACGATGCCCGTTTCAGTGGCCGATGAATTCTGCATAGACCGCCAGTGTCGCCTCCTGCATGCCGCGCAAGGTGTGCGGCATCGTAACCGCAGGCACCGATGTCTGCGCCAGCAGGTTGCGCGCCGCCGCGGCCAGCGCCGCGCGATCGAATGGCGCGACCGCGCCTTGCGGCTGCAATGTCTGCAGCAACTCGCCGACGCCGCCATGCGCCCAGCCCAGCAGCGGCCGTCCCACCGACAACGCCTCGATCACCGTGCGGCCGAACGCTTCGGGCTTGCGCGAGAGCTGCAACACCAGGTCGCAGGCGGCATACGCTTCGGCGATGGCAGCGGTGGGCGGCGTGATCGCCAGGACATCGGCGATGCCCAGCCGCGTGGCCAGTGTTTCGAGTTCGGTGACATAAGCTTCGCGTCCGCCGTCGCGCGTGCCGAGCAACCACAAGCGTGCGTCGCGGCCGTCGGCGCGCAAGTCGACGAGCAGTTGCAGTGCGTCGGCATGGCCTTTCAGGCGCGTGCCGCGCCCCGGCAACAGCAGTAACGGGCCATCGCCGCCAAGTTGCGGATGCGCGGCGGCGACGCGTGCGCGCGCAACGCGATCGGGCCGCGCTGCACGCGGAAATGCGGCGGGATCGATCCCGCGCGGAATCACCCGCAACTTGCAGGGATCGGTGCGCGGGTAATGCGCCAGCACGTAGTCGCTCACGGTCTGCGAGACGCAGATCACGCGTTCGCCGGAGGCCATCACGGCGCTGTAGCGGGACGGCGAATTGAGGCCGTGCACAGTCGTGACGAAATGCGGACGCGTCGCAATCGGCATGCCGCGCAGCGCGAATCTCGCCAGCCACGCCGGCAGGCGCGAACGCGCGTGCACGATATCGACGCGCTCGCTGGCAAACAGCCGGCGCAGCGCCGGGATGTGGCGCAATGTCAGCGGCGATTTGCGGCCGATGTCGAGGCTGATGTGTTCGGCGCCGGTCGCGGCCAGGCCAGGCAGCAGGCGCCCGCCGGCGGACACCACGATCGCGCGATGCCCGGCGCGCACCAGCGCCTCGCAGATTTCGACAGTGGAGCGTTCGACCCCGCCCGATTCCAACGCGGGTAGCAGTTGCACGACGGTCAGCGGACGGCTCATGCGCGCATGGCCGCGCGGCTCAGTCGATCAGGAAGAAATGCGCGCCGCAGTAGGGGCATTGCGATTCGCCGCCCTCGGCCTCGATCGCCATGTACACGCGCGGATGCGAGTTCCACAACGCCATCGACGGCAGCGGGCAGCTCAGCGGCAGATCGGCGCGCCGGACCTCGTAGCGTCGCTGCGCGTTGGCGGGCGCGGTGGCGGTATGCTGGATGGGGTCGGCCATGGTGCGGGCGTTGGTCGAGGCGGGGTGCGCAGTTTAGCAGCGCGTCGTGTGGCGTTCTGTCCCGGGAAGTGTTTCGCCGGGTGGAAGTCCTGTGTGGTAGGAAGCTCACCCCGGCAAATCAAACAACAACACATCGGCAACGCCAGCCCCGCGGCCGACGACGGACAACGGCTCCGCCTGCTCGACAAACCCCAGCGCATCACCAGCGGACAATGCGCGACCATCGACCGCAACCTCGCCCTGCGCCACATGCAGCCAGTACCGCCGCGCCGGGTCGGGCACGATGTCGACCGCTTCGCCATCGCCCACTCGCACCCCGCGCAACCACGCCTGCTGCCGGATCGCGATGCTGCCATCGGCGCCATCGGGCGAGGCCAGCGTCGCCCAGCGTCCGCGCCGCGCGTCCGGATCGAACGCCTGCTGCGCATACGCCGGCGCCGCGTTGACCCGGTCCGGCTGGATCCATATCTGCAGGAAGTGCACCGGCTCGGTCTTGGAATCGTTGTACTCGCTGTGCTCGACGCCATGCCCGGCGCTCATCCACTGCAGCTCGCCCGGGCGAAGCACACCGCCGCCACCGTTGCTGTCCTGATGCGCGAGCGCGCCATCGAGCACGTAGCTGAGGATCTCCATGTTGGCGTGGCCGTGCGTCGGGAACCCGGCGCCGGGCGCGACCCGATCCTCATTGATCACCCGCAGCGGGCCGAAGCCCATCCACTGCGGGTCGTGGTAATGACCGAACGAGAACGTGTGCCGGCTGTCGAGCCAGCCGGCGTTGGCCGCGCCGCGCGCAGCTGAGGGGCGTTCGATGATCACGCGCGCACTCCGCCTACTTCGCTGCCGCGGCGCCGGCCGTTTCCGGCTTCGGCACCATCGCCTCGGTGGTGATCGCGATGGCAATCTCGTCGCTGACGTTGGGCACGTACTTGGCGATGCCGAAATCGCTGCGCTTGATCGTGGCCTTGGCATCAAACCCGGCCGCGGCCCGGCCGGCCATCGGATGTTCGCCGATCTTGTTGATGGTGACGTCGAGCACCGCCGGCTTGCTGACGCCGTGGATGGTCAACTCGCCGCTGACCTGCAAGTCGTGCTCGCCGATGCGCTCGACCTTGCTGCTCTTGAAGGTCGCGACCGGGAACTGCGTGACATCGAAGAAGTCCGGACTCTGCAGGTGCTCGTCGAGTGCGGCCACGCCAGTGTCGATGCTGCTGATCGGAATGCTGACATCGATCGACGACTTCGTCGGATCGGCCGGGTCGAACAGGAAATTGCCCTCGACCTTGGCGAAGCGGCCGGTGATGTG
Source organism: Luteimonas sp. (assembly GCA_035543275.1). GTDB lineage: Bacteria > Pseudomonadota > Gammaproteobacteria > Xanthomonadales > Xanthomonadaceae > Cognatiluteimonas. The sequence continues at coordinate 4,279 of DASZZT010000110.1, forward strand.
GCTGAAGCCGAAGTGGTTCCAGCTGAACTCGACCTGGGTATGGTTGGGATCGAGGTTGTACTTGACCGGCTCGGCGTGGGCGACGCCGACCGCCAGCAGCAGTGCGGCAACAAGGGAAGAGGTGCGATACATCGAATTTCTCCGTGGGGAATGTTGGAAAGAGGCAACACGCAGGCGGGCGGTTGCGCGCAGCATCACTCGATGCGGCAGGCCTCGTCGAAGCCCAGCCGTGGCGAGCGCGCGAAGATACTTGCGCGATCGCCGACACCGAGGTTGACCAGGAAGTTCGAACGGATCCTCGTTCCGGAGAAGAACGCAGCATCGACCTTGGCGTTGTCGAAGCCCGACATCGGCCCGCAATCCAGGCCGAGTGCACGCGCCGCCAGCAGCAGATACGCGCCCTGCAGGCTGCCGTTGCGCAGCGCGATCGTGGTCAGGTCCGCTTCGGACTTGCTGTCGAACCACGACTTCGCATCGGTGTGCGGGAGCAGCACCGGCAATTTCTCGTAGAAGGCCAGGTCGTGGGCGACGATCACCACCACCGGCGCGGCCATCGTCTTGTCGTGGTTACCTGCGTCCAGCGCCGGCCCGAGTTTCGCCTTGGCTTGGGCCGACTTCACGAACACGAACCGCGCCGGGCTGGCGTTGGCGGTGGTCGGCCCGAACTTCAGCAGGTCATAGAGCCGATGCAGGGTGTCGTCCGTGACCTCGCCACTGAATGCGTTGTAGGTGCGGGCCTGGAGGAAAAGTTGGTCGAGGGCCGGCTGGTCGAGTGTGGGCGCGGCGAGCGCTGACTCTGCGAACGTGTGAGATATCGTGTCGGTCATCGGAATTCCGGGCTTGGAACAAGCCGCAGCGGGTTTGCGGCGAAGAGCGCAGTGTAGAGTGTCGCGCGTCGAGCAACAGCCAGCGCATCCGGAACGGATTGGTTGCAAGCATGGAACAACACGAACCCGCCACGACCGCTGCCGATGCCATCTGGGCCCTGAGCGACGGCCATGCCGGCAACGTGCGCCAGGCCACCGCGCTGGCGGACGCGCTGGCAGCCCAGGATCGCATCGACCACTTCGTGTTGCGGCCGTCGCTGCCGGCGCACGCATTCGCGCCGCGTCGCTATCCCTTGCTGCGGCAGCCGTTCGGCGCCGGGTTCGCGGCGCGCGCGGGCGCGCCGCCGGCACTCGCAATCGGCTGCGGTCGCCAGGCGGCGCTGGCGACACGGCTGCTGCGCGAGCGCGGCAGCCGCGCGGTGCAGATCCTCGATCCGCGTATCGATCCGGCGCATTGGGATCTGGTGATCGCGCCGGAACACGATCGCCTGCGTGGCGACAACGTGATCAGCACGCTCGGCAGCCTGCATCCGGTCGACGATGCCTGGCTGGCGCAGGCGCGCGAGGAGTTCGCCGCGTTTGGCGACTTGCCGCAGCCGCGCACCGCATTGCTGCTCGGCGGCTCCAGCCGGCACGTGCGCTTCGACCGGGTGGCCTTCGAAGAGTTGACGGCGAAACTCGAAGTCGCGCTCGCGCGCGAGGGCGGCAGCGTGCTGGTCACCACCTCGCGACGCACGCCGCGCGAACTGCGCGACGCCTTGCACCATCGCTATGTGGAAACACCTGGCCTGACCTGGCTCGGCCCCGAGGACGGCGCCAATCCCTATTCCGGCCTGCTGGCCTGGGCCGACCGCATCGTCTGTTCGCCGGACTCGGTCAACATGGTGTCGGAGGCGTGCGCGACCCGCGCGCCGGTGTTCGTGTTCGACCCGCAACGCGCGCGTGGCCGCGTGCGCACCTTCCTCGACAGCCTGCTGCAACGCGGCCGCATCCGCGCAATGGACACGGCGCTGGCGCCGTTCGCGGTCGAGCCGCTGCGCGAAACCGCGCGCGTCGCGGAAGAAGTGCGCCGGCGGCTGCCTCTGTAGGAGCGCCCCATGCTTCTATGGAGCATGGGGCGCTCCTACAGGAACGCGAGCTGTTGCGCATGTGCAGCCGCGCGGATCGCGGCACGCGCGGCGACGATCGCATCGGTTTCGGCCACGATGCGCGGACGTCGGTCCAGCGTGCAGCGCAGGCCGGCGTCGAGCAGCGTGGCATGCGCTGCGTGCAAGGCGGAACAGGTCGTGGCAACGAAGGCGCCGCCTGCACATGCCACGTCGAGTAGTCCCGGTGTATCACGCGCAGCCAGCAATGCCGGTTGCGCATGCGCATCGCGCAGTACCAGGTATTGCAGCAGGAATTCGAGATCGACCAGGCCGCCATCGCCCTGTTTGAGGTCGAAGCGGCCCGCGCCGGAAACACCTGGGTCGGAGCGATCCAGTTCGGCGCGCATCTTCGCGCGCATCGACAGTACGTCGTTGCGCAACGCATCGGCATCGCGGACACGCGCGAGCGTCGCACTGCGCACCTGCGCGAACGCCTCGCACAGGTCCGCGTCGCCGGTGCTGCTGCGCGCGCGTACCAGCGCCTGGTGCTCCCAGGTCCAGGCGCGCTCGCGCTGGTAGTCGGCGAAGCTGGCCAGCGAGGACACCAGCAGGCCCTTGGCGCCATCCGGGCGCAGGCGCACGTCGACATCGTAGAGACGGCCGGCCGCGGTGACGCTGCCGAGCAGCGCCACGACCTTCTGCGCCAGCCGCGCCGACCAGCGCGCTGCGTCGAGCGGCCGCACGCCGTCCGACTGCGCGTCCGCGGGTGCGTCGTAGAGGAACACCAGGTCGAGGTCGGAGCCGAACCCGAGCTCCTCACCGCCGAGGCTGCCGTAGCCGATGACCGCAAAACGCGCACCGACGACCACGCCGTGTGCGGCCATTCCGCGCTGCGCCAGTTGCAGCACGACCGCAACCACCGCATCGGCCAGCCGCGCCAGTTGCCGCGCGCTGTCGTGCGCGCCCTGGCGGCGGTCGAGCGTGGCCAGCGCGATGCGGAAACTCAGCGCCTGCCGGGTTTCGTTCAAGGCATGCAGCGCGGCTTCGGTGTCATCGAGCGTGAGCGCGCTGTCGCACGCAGCGATCATCGCCTCGCGCCCGGGCAGCGGCCCGGCCACGCGCACGTCGAGCAATTCGTCGAGCAGCAGTGGGTGTGCCGCGAGCCGTTCGCCGAGCAGCGCGCTGCGCGCGAGTACCTCGACCAGCCGCTGCAAGGCCGCGGGTTGCTCGTCGAGCAGCGCGAGGTAGCTGGCGCGACGCAGGATGTTGTGCAGCAGCGGCAGCACCCGGCGCAAGGCGGCGTCGGGTTGCGACGACACCGCGGCGGCGGCAAGCAGCGCCGGCAACACCCGGTCCAGGCGCGCGCGCGCCGCGTCCGACAACGCGCGCAGCGCCGGCGCGCGGGCGAAATCGCGCAGGCTGGCGTCGGCGCCAATGGCATCGACGAAACCGGCGTCACCCAGCAATACCGCATCGCCGTCATCTGGCAACGCGCGCCAGTAACCGGTCAGCACGCCCGGCTCGGCATGGCGGCGACGCGGTGCCAGCAACGCGTCGAATTCCGCGGCGACGCGTGCACGTTGCGTATCCAGTGCATCGCGCAGAGCTGACCAGTCGCCGTAGCCGAGCCCGTGCGCAATCCGTGCTCGGTCAAGCGCGTCCTCCGGCAATGCATGCGTCTGCGCATCGCGCAGCATCTGCAGCCGGTTTTCCAGCCGACGCAGGAAACGATAGGCGTCGCGCATCGCCACGCCCGCCGTCGGCGCGATGTGGCCGGCCTCGACCAGCGCCGTCAGCGCCGGCAGCAGGCGTCGCTCGCGCAACGCCGGCTCGCGCCCGCCACGGATCAGCTGCAGCGCCTGCACCAGGAACTCGATCTCGCGGATGCCGCCGGGGCCGCGCTTGATGTCGTCGGCCAGTTCCTTGCGCGCGACTTCCGCCGCGATCGCGGCCTTCATCTCGCGCAGTCCGTCGAGCGCGCCGTAATCGAGGTAACGCCGGTACACGAACGGCCGCAGCAGCGACAGGAAGCGCTCGCCGGCGGCGATGTCGCCCGCAACCGGCCGCGCCTTTTGCCAGGCGTAGCGCTCCCAGTCGCGGCCCTCGCGCTGGAAGTACTGCTCCATCGCCGCGAACGACCCTGCCACCCGTCCGGCATTGCCGTACGGGCGCAGGCGCAGGTCGACGCGATGGCTGAAACCTTCGGCGGTGACTTCGTCGAGCAACTTCGCCAGCTGCTGGCCGAGCCTGGCGAAGTAATCATCGGCCGCAAGGGGGCGCGGGCCATCGGACTCGCCGGCATGCTCATAGGCATAGACCAGATCGACGTCGGAGGAGAAATTCAGTTCGCCGCCGCCGAGCTTGCCCAGGCCGAACACCACCAGCCGCTGCACCTGCCCGTGTTCATCGCGGAGCACGCCATGGCGCTGCGCGAAGTCGTCCTCCAGCGCTACAAACGCCAGATGCAGGCAGCGCCCGGCCAGCGCGGTGCTGCCGGCAAGCGTGGCATCGACGTCGTCCAGACCGAGCACATCGCGCCAGACCAGCCGCGTCGATTCGGCCGTGCGATAGCGGCGCAGCAGGGTGGACCAGTCGCTACGGTTGTCGGCATCCAGTGCCGGTGGCGGCAACGCCCTGGCACCGTCATCGCGCAACAACCGTGCCAGCGCCTGCGGTTGCCGCGCCAGCGTCGCCACCGCGAAGTCACTGGCAACCGCAACCCGGGCCACGCGTGCGGCGCTGTCGGCATTCGCCAACGTGTCCGCGGACGCAGCGCGCAAGCGCTGCAAACCGCGCTCGGCGACGGCATCGAGGGTCAGCAGGCCGGACTCATTCATCCGGCGATTCTGGCATCGGAAGCTGCACGCGCGAGGCGCGTGTTCGACAGCGGCCGCAAACAAGAAAAAGCCCGCACCGGCGAACCGGATACGGGCTTGCTCCCTCCCCCACGTCGGGATGCAGCCCGATCGTGAAGGAATCGTTACGCCCGGTGCACGCTGCAGTGCAAAATAGAACTGGCGAGTTCAGGAAAACGCCTGCCGCCGGTTTGACCCACCGCCAGCGGCATTCAGTCCGGGCATGGCCCGCGTTTCAGGTCGCGCAGGATTTCGCGCGCGGCATTGCGTCCCGGCAGGCCGGTGACGCCGCCGCCGGGATGGGTGCCGGAGCCGCAGAGATAGAGGTTCTGCAACGCGCCGCGATAATTGCCCTGCCCCAGCAGTGGCCGCGCACTGAACAGCTGGTCCAGCCCGAGCGAGCCGTGGAAGATGTCACCACCGATCAGACCGAACTCGCGTTCCAGGTCCAGCGGCGACAACGCCTTGTAGCCGAGCACGCTGCGCCTGAAGTTCGGCGCATACGCATCGACAGTATCGATCATCAGCTGCGCGACGGTGTCGCGATGCGCGTCCCAGCCGCCGTCGACCTCCGGGTGCACGTGCTGGCAGAACAGGCTGGCGACGTGCTGTCCCGGTGGCGCCAACGTGTCGTCGAGGGTCGAGGAGATCACCAGTTCGACGATCGGCGCGCGCGACCAACCGGCGTTGTACTGCTTCGACTTCGCATCGAAATAGGCCTGCTCGAAATACTGCAGCGACGGCCCGATCAGGATGCCGCTCTGGTGATGCGGCTGCAGCTGCGTGCCGGGCGCGGCGGTGAAGTCGGGCAACTCCGACAGCGCGACGTTCATGCGGAAGGTGCCGGAGCCGCAGCGGTAGCGGTCCATGCGTTCGGCGACGTCGGCATCCAGATGCTCGCGCGCGATCAGGCGCTGATACAGCAGTTTCGGATTGAGGTTGGAAACTACCGACTGCGCGCGCAACTCGCGGCCATCGTGCAGCTGCACGCCGACGGCGCTTCCGCCTTCCACGATCACGCGCTCGACGCCAGCATCCGTTTCGACAGTCACCCCACGCGCCGCGCATTCCTTCGCGATCGCCTGCGTGATCGCGCCCATGCCGCCGATCGCATGGCCCCAGACCCCGGACTTGCCATTGACCTCGCCGAACACGTGGTGCAGCAGCACGTATGCGCTGCCCGGCGTATAGGGACTTGCGAAGTTGCCGACCACCGAATCCCAGCCGAGCACGGCCTTGACCGGCTCGGACTCGAAATACGC